>PXBH01000013.1 GCA_003565555.1 Cryomorphaceae bacterium
GCGAAGCTGCTGAGATAAATCACAACTTCCGCACATCCAAACACACCTCTTCAAACCTTTCAGGCCCCTCCATCACCCGGGCCAACTTCTCGGCCACGGCTTCGATGCTGCTGAGCTCCCCCTCCGCTTTGAGGTCGAGGAAGCGCTGCAGGTTGCTGAATTGCGATTTGTCGGCTGAGCGGATTTCGGTCTGCATTTCGGTGTCGACCACGCCGGGTGCCACGGCAAATACACGGATGCCGTTTTCGTCCATTGCGCACTCCTTTGCGGCCACCTCGCTGAGCATGTCGGCCGCGGCCTTTGAAGCGCAGTAGGCCGCCCATCCGTCTACGGGACGCTTGCCCGCGCCGGAGCTGATGTTGAGAATCACCCGCCGGCCCTTTTGGCCCGCGTAGCGCGAGATAAAGGCATCCGTCAGGATGGCCACGGCCGTCACGTTGACGTCCATCACTTTTTGAAAACTCTTGATGGCGACTTTGCCCAAGTGACCGATGTCGCCGAGCAGGCCGGCGTTGTTGACCAAAGTCACGGCGTCGCCCGCTTCAATATCGGGGAGGAGGACGGTGGCTTCTTTTTCGAGCTTGTCGAGTTCCGACAGGTCAAAGCGGTGGTGGGTGTACCGCTCATGCGACAGGTCGGAAGGGCTGCGCGCAATGCCGTGCACGCGGCAATCCTCCTTTTTCAGGAAATGATCAACCAACCCGCGACCGATGCCGCGGCTGCTGCCGGTGATGATGAGGTGGTGGGTCATGGAGCGAAGATAAGGACTGCGTTTTGTTTTTGTGGATGCAGGGTTTTGCGGGGTGTGAAAATTTGTGTCGGGAGTGGTTTTAAAGGTTGCGCGAGATTTCTCTTTTCGGGGAGAGAGGTGATATCTCCATGGCCGCACCCGTCATGGCCGTGACCGAATGCATACACATTCCATGAAATCGTCGAAAGGGCATATTAACAACGACGGGTAAAACTCTCGGTTTCCGGGACAGCGAAAACGCCAAAGCCCTGAAAGGGCGACATCAACAGCGATGGGTGAAACCCATCGGCTTAGGGAGTGGGTAAGCGTCGAAGCCCTGCAGGGGCGACATCATCTGAGATGGGTAGAACCCATCTCGCAGCTAAAATGTTTTGGTGTCAAAACATAATTACCCATAAAACGTTTTGAATTCAAAACAAAAAATGCTTAATTTCGTTTTCAATTTGAAACATTATCATGGAAGCCCTTCTCCAATACCAAAACAACCTGCTCTCTCAACTCCCGGTCGTGTGGCACCGCTACCTGTTTTCGAATTTCCCGGAAGGGGAGCGCATGCTGGGCATTAAGGGATTGCGCGGAGTCGGCAAAACCACCCTGATGCTTCAATACCTCGCGGAAAAGTATCCCCGACCCGAGAAGGGGCTTTACGTAACGGCCGATCACCCTTATTTCTACGACACCACCCTACTCGATCTCGCTTCTGAATGGTACAGCCACGGTGGCGAGCTCCTGCTCATCGACGAGGTGCACAAGTACCCGAATTGGTCGCGAGAGTTGAAATTGATCTACGACGGCCATCCGGGGCTTCGGGTGATTTTCACAAGTTCATCGGCCCTTGACCTCTATCGCGGCGAATCCGACCTGAGCCGCCGCCTCAGCGTGCGCACCTTGCACGGCATGTCCTTTCGGGAATACCTTTCGCTGATGCACGGCATTGATATCGAGCCGGTCGGCTTGACGCAATTGCTTGAAGAGCATATGACCCTTGCCGGCAAATGGACTAAAGCCTTTAAGCCATTGGCTTACTTCGGGCAGTACCTCAGAGAAGGCTATTTTCCCTTTGCCCGCGAGGTGAGCCACGACGAATTGGCGTCGCGCTATATCCGCATCCTCAATACCGTGCTGGAAAGCGACCTGAGCCATGTAGAGGATTTCAGTTCAGCCAATGTTCAAAAAATCAAGAAGCTCCTCGGGGTCATCGCCGGGAGCGTGCCTTTTCAGCCCAACATCTCAAAAATTGCCGAACGCCTCGGTCTGGGAAGGGTGACGGTGCTCAATTATTTGAAAAACCTGTCGGACGCAGCTGTGCTCAATTTGCTCAACCGCCCCGACAAAGGCATTTCACACCTTCAGAAGCCCGACAAAATTTATTTTGAAAACACCTGCTTCAGCATTGCCCTGAGCAGCAAAGCGGAGATCGGCACCTTGCGGGAAACTTTTGCACTCAATCAATTGAAAAATGCCGGTCACACCGTGGAACTCAGCAGCAGAGGCGACTTCCTTGTGGACGGTAAGTACACCATTGAAATTGGAGGCAAAGGCAAAAGTTCGGCTCAAATAAAAGGGGTCGAACATGCCTGCCTCGCGGTCGATGAGATCGAGATTGGCTTTGGCAACAAGCTTCCGTTGTGGATGTTGGGGATGCTTTATTGATGATGAACTATCGAAAAACAACTACGCAGATCCATTAGCAAAGCTCAGGAGTAAGGCCACATTCACGCAGTACATCATCCAACGGCCTCTTAGCGCAAAACTGATCCACCACAACAGGCCATTTTTTATTCCGCACTTTTACAGACCATTTCGGAAATAGTTGAAATCCAAACCGGTATTTCCGGCTCTTTTGCATTTCGTGGATCGACTCGATATCCTCTAATCTGATACTCGAGCCCATTATTCCGAATGTCATAATTCCTTGAGAAAGATTTATTTGCATATAATGCTTGTCTTTCAGCATTTTCAAAACAACAAGGAATGCGCCCACAACAAGAAATGCGCCCAAAATCAGAAAAACCCAATCGTAAAGCGACAGCTGCCCTTTCTGAAGTGCTTTTTCCATGATGTATGCAAAACCCAACACCGATGCCAGGCACACAAAACACATCACTACCAAAAAGCGAGTAGACCACTTCACACTCAAAATTCCGGTATTATTCTGAATTCTGTTCATAATGAATTTTGTAGTCCAATAGAATTCAAGGTGGAACAAATATAAATCAGGAGCACGAGCCAGGCAATAATAACTTATCACACTTCCACGTTAAGCCATCAGCCAAGTATTGCGCTCGAGTGAAACTTTGACTTACTCCTCCTCCGGCACATACAACAACCGCTCCTCCGCAAAATCATACAGCGTAAGCCGCCGCAGGTCAAAGTAGGCCACCCAGTAATCGCGGAGGGCACGGATGTAGGACCGTTTGGCTTCGTCCTTTTCCGAAAGGGCAATGTTCAGGTTGGTGATGTCCACCTTGCCGGTGAGGTAGCGGTTCTGGGCCACAAGGTAGCGTTCGTCGGCTACCTCGTCTGATTTTTTGGCAATTTTCAGCTGGTTGCGCAGCATCACAAAGCGCCGCACGAGGGTGATGATCTCGCGGTCGAAATTCTCCGTCTCTTGGTCGAGCACGTATTGGTTCAACTCGCGGTTGGCCATGGCGGTCTCGATGCGGGCGCGGTTGCGGCCCCAATCCAGAATGGGCACGCTCAGGCCGATGTCGATGCGCTGCTGCACATTGGGGTCGTTCCATGCCGTGCTCAGCTCCGTGCTTGCGCTGTTGAGTCCGTAAGCTGCCGTGAGGTTGGTTTGTATGCGTTGCCGCTTGGCCTCTTCCACGTCGCGTTCCGCTTCGAGTCGTTGGCGTTCGAAGGCGATATAGTCGGACCGGTTCATCTTGGCATAGCTGAGGGCATCGGCGAGGGGGATGGTGAATTCCGGGATGTAATCAGGCGTGCTCAGAATCAGGGTATCGGCATCGCGGAGCCCGAGGTAATTTCGCAGGAGCAAACCCGATGTTTCCAAATCGAGGAGGGCTTGTGCCACATCCTGCTGCGAACGCAGAAGCTGGAGTTCCACCTGGAGCAGTTTGTCCTTGCTCGTGGTGCCGATGTTGTAGCGCCCCTCTTCGATGCGGTAGATGGTATCGTTGTTGGTCAGGTTGAAGGAGGCAATTTTGTAATTGATCTGCGCATCCAGATGGTCAAAATAAAAGCTCACCGCCTCACGCGAGAGGAATTCCATTTCCTCGGCAAAGCTGCGCTTGCTTTCCTCGTAGCGCAGCGGTTCGGTGAGCCGGTCCCACTTTAGCGGGTTAAACCCGAAAATGGGCTGGTCCAGTCGGAGGTTGACCACTGTGGTGTTGAAACGGGTGAGGTCGAGAATTTGGTCGGAAAAGTAGTTCAGGTTGGAGTTTACCGAAAGGTTACCCCCCGTGAGTGCCAGGGGCTGATTGAGGCTGAGGTTCATCCCGCTGTTGAACTGCTCTCGGTCGATGAAATTGATGGTACCGTCGTCGAGGCGGTTGCTCAGGAAGTCGCGGTTGTAGCCCGGAATTTGTCCCTGCAGTGCGAGCTGCGGATTGTAGTCGGACCGGAAGAGGCGGTACTGCCAATACCGGTTTTTGAGCCGCGTTTCGGCCTGTTTGGCCGCCGGGGACTGGCCTCGGGCCAGAGCGATCACATCCTCGAGGCCCAGCAGGGTGGGCTCCGGCTGGGCTGCGGTGCTGCCGATGATGAGCATGCCGAAGACGGCCGTCAATGCTTGAAGCCTATTCATAGCGAAGTGAATTGATGGGGTTTTGCTCGGCGGCCCGCCGCGCCGGCGTAATGCCGAAAATCAGGCCCACGGAAGCGGCCACCCCGAATGAAATGACAATGGAGCTCAGCGAAATGACTGTCTTGATGCCCGCGAGTTGGCTCACGGCAAAGGCCAGACCGATGCCGAGCGCCACGCCGATGATCCCGCCCGAAATGCTGATCAGCACCGATTCGAACATAAACTGGTACACGATGTCCGTCTTCTTTGCCCCCAGCGCCAGCCGAAGGCCGATCTCCTTGATCCGCTCCAGCACCGAGGCCAGCATGATGTTCATGATCCCGATGCCGCCTACCAGGAGCGAGATGCCTGCGATGGCTCCGAGCACGTAGTTGAAAAGGTCGTTGCTTCTTTTCTGCTGCTTGAGCAAAAGCTCGGGAATTTCCACCTGAAAATCCGTCACCCCGTAATGCGTGCGGGCGAGGAGCCGGGAGGCCACGTCGGCGGTGGGGGACAGCATGTCGGTCTCGTCGGTCTGCAGCACGATGCGGTCGAGTTGGTGGTAGTTCTTACCGCGGTTGCGCATGGCCTCTTCATCCTCTTCTTCATTCGAATTGGCTTGGCGGATCATGGTTTCCGTTACCAGCTCGCGGTTTTTATAGCGTATCAGCACCGTGCTCAGCGGGGCGTACACATCCATGTTGTAATCGCGGATGCCCAGATTTGAGCGGCTCTGATCGGTGATGATCCGCTGTTCCAGCACCCCGATAATCTCCAGCCAATGCGGCCCCACTTTGATGTACTTCCCGATGGGATTTTCCGTCGGGAAAAATTTGTTCTTGATCGTTTTCCCGATGATGCATACGGCATCACCTTTGCGCATATGCGACTCGGAAAACATTTTGCCTTCCGATAAATCGAAATTGAAAAGTTCGAAATAGACCGGCGATACCCCGACGATTTTGGCTGACCGCCGCACGCCGCCGCTTACGAGGTAGGTGTCCAAAACGATTTCCGGGCTCACCTTGCGCACGTTGGGAATCACTTCTCGGAGCGCCTCCACATCGCGCATGCTGAGGCCCGGTGAGAATCTTTCCTTTTCCCTCGCGCCATCCGATTCGCGGAGCACTTCCTCGCGCTGCTCGGTAACCGGGGTGATCACGATGTTGTTCACCCCCACAAGTTTCATTTGTTCGTTGATTTCCTGCCGTGTGCCCGCCCCGATGGCCAGCATTGCGATCACGGCCGCCACCCCGAAGATGATGCCCAGGGCGGTGAGAAGCGAGCGGGTACGGTTGCCCGAAAGGGCTTCCACGGCGATGAAGAAATTCGAAAGCATCCGCTCTTTCATTCTCCCGAGAATTGGCGCATCATTTTTCGCACGTCTTTCTCCGACATATCGGCCCGCTCCGTCTTTTCGGTCTCGGCTTCTTCCTCCTGTTTCTTACGGCGCAGTCCGTCCATTTCGGGGATGAGGGCCACCTGCTTTTTGTCGAGGCCCTCCACGCGGCTCAGGTACACTACGTCGCCCGCTTCGAGCCCGGCTTCCACCACGGTTTCGTTGCGGTTGGCAGCCCCGATTTTCACTTCCCGTTTTTCGGTGTTCAGCCCCCGCTTTCGGTACACGAAAGTGATGCTGTCGTCCTGATTAAAAAGTGCCTCCAGAGGGATGTACACGGCATCGTTGATTTCTTCCGTTACGATGCGGTTGCTCGTGGTCATGGCCGGGCGCAGCAGGTCGTCTTTTTCGTTGATCTCGATCGCCACGCGAAATACTTTGGCGTCGGAGTTGGGGCGTTGCTCGCCCACATTGGCCACCTGTATCACCTTTCCGGAAAATTCTTTTTCGGGAAAGGCATCGAGACCGATCAGCACTTTCTGCCCCTTCTTCACCCGGCGAATGTCCACTTCGTTTACGTAAGTGACCGAGATCATCACGGCCAGGTCGGGGAGGGTGGCCACCACGGGATTCCAAGCGCTGATTTGCGAGCCCTTCTTCACGGCGCGGCCGTTATAGTCTTTTTTGTAAATCAGCATTCCGTCTTCCGGAGCGAGGATGCGAAAGCTCTTCATCAATTCCTGCATGCCTTCGAGGCTGCGTTCGGATTTTTGGCGGTTCAGCTCCACTTCCCGCATTTTAGCGGCGTTTTGCTTCTTTTTGATTTTATAATTTTCCCGAGCTTGTTCGAGGGCACGCTCAGCCTTTCCGAGGTCGATTTCTGCCTGTCGCACGGTGGCGGGAGGCTCGTATTGGCTCTGCTCGAGGATGAGTTCCTTTTCGTCTACTCCGTAGGCGAGGTTGATCAGTTCATCCCGGGCCTGACGCATTTCCAGGGTGGTATCGAGTTTGGTTTGAATGAATTGCGATTCGATTTTTTCCAGCTCCAGCTGTGCGTCTTTGATATTGTTGGTCAGTTCGCTCGGATCGAGGGAGGCCACGAAATCCCCTTTTTTCACCAGGGTGCCCTCGTCGATGATATCTTGGATGGTCATGTTCCAGATGCGGTAATTCCGCGTGCCTTGCGGCCCGAGTATTTCCACGGAATTTTTTGCTTCGAGCTCTCCGGTGGTGGTGATGTCCACCGTGAAAGGCCCCCGGCGCACTTCGGCGGTAATACCTGCGGCTTCAGCCCCCGGGCGGGCCGTGAGGTAATAGGCCAGCGCAATCAGCACAAGGACAGCGGCGGTGATAAAAATCTTCTTACGGTTCATCAGCGGTATTTGTGATGGTAAAAGTGGTTATTTAATTTCAGAGCGGCCACAGCTTTTCTTTGAGCGGGCCTGAGCGGGGCCGAACGGCAAAAAGGTTTTTCCGAGATACCTCCCTTTGCTTCTGCCGTGAAGCGCAAGGTTGATCGGGCGATTCTGCTTATTTTCGCCCCAAAACCGATATCCCGTGGGCCTGATCTTCTTTTTGTTTTACACGGCACTTTTTTCTGTACTTATTCTCAAGTGGAGATTCTTCGGTATCAACGGAATTCACCGCGGATTTATTCTTGCGGCTTTCTACCTCAAGCTGGCTGCGGGATTCGGACTGTCCTATCTCTACAGTACCCACTACGAAGACCGCGGCACCGGCGACACCTTTCGCTTTTACGACGATGCCCGCGTGATGCACCGCTGCCTCGAGGAGCAAGGTCCCGGTCCCTATCTCAAGCTGCTTTCCGGCATCGGATTTTGGGAAGACCGCGATGCATTGCCCTACTACATGGAGATGACCCACCTCGAGCGTCCCCACCACAAAGGCTACGTGAACGACAATGCTACCATGATCCGGGCCAATGCTTTAGTTCTGCACCTGTCGAGAGGCCATTACCATGTGCACACCGTATTCTGGTGCTTCGCCGCCATGATCGGACTTACGGCCTTGCTCAGGCTGCTCTTGAGTTATTTTCCGCGCAAGCGGGTGGCCATGTACTTTTCCGTATTTCTGCTTCCCACCACGCTGTTTTGGGGTTCCGGCGTCTTGAAAGAACCGATTTTGCTCATGGGCATGGGGCTCCTGCTGCTCGGATTTTTTCGGTTCATCTTCGGAGAGCCTTCACGGTACAAGTGGTTGCATATGGCTTTGGGTTTACTTTTCATGATCTTGGCCAAAGGGTATATTCTTTTTCTCATGCTTCCCGCCCTTTCGGGCTTGCTGCTTGTGAAGTTGTTTCGCGGTCGGCGCTTTTGGTTATGGTTTTCTCTGCCGCATGCCGCAGCCGTATTGTTTTTTCTGCTGGGGCCGCAAATCGGCGGTAAGGCTGATTTGGCCCACGAATTTGCCTGGAAGCAAAAGGCATTTTACAACGAGGCCGTGCTGAGCGAAGCGGGTTCTCTGATTGAGATTCCGCCCGTCAATCGCGCCGTCGATGTATTCCTCAACGCGCCCAATGCCTTGATGAATACCTACCTCCGGCCGTGGATCACCGAAGGCCGCAACCTGCTCTACCTGCCGGCTGCGCTTGAAAATCTCTTTTTGATGATCTGCATCGCGGTGATGGCTTGGAATTTTCGCCGGCCCTACGGACTCGCCATACCCATCATTGCATTCGGAATCAGCTTTGTGCTGACCCTCGGTATTGCCATCGGCGGTATGGTGCCCGTGCTCGGCGCCCTGGTGCGCTACAAGATGCCCGCACTCATCTTCCTCTTTGCCGTGACCTTTGCACTTACAGACCACATTATGCTGCAGCGCAGGCTGCCCTTTATTCGAAAATTGGTGAAAAAATTATGGAGAAAACCATACTGATTACCGGTGCCACCGCGGGCTTCGGCGAGGCTGCGGCCCGGAAGTTTGCCGCTGAAGGTGCCGTCTTGATCCTCACGGGCCGTCGCGCTGACCGCTTGCAGGCACTTCGCGCTGAGCTCGCGGCAAGCACGCAGGTGTATACCCTCTGTTTCGATGTGCGCCACCGCGCGGATACGGAGGCTTCAGTAGCTTCCCTTTCCGGGAAAATTGACCGCATAGACGTGCTGGTGAACAATGCCGGCCTCGCCCTCGGAAAGTCGGCACTCCCCAACGGCGACCCCGAAGATTGGGACACTATGATCGATACCAATGTAAAGGGCCTGCTCTATGTGACACGCGCCTGTTTGCCCCTGATTCGCAAGTCTGAGTCCGGACATATTGTAAACATCGGATCCATTGCCGGTGCGGAGGTATATCCGGGCGGCAATGTGTACTGCGCCACCAAACACGCCGTGAACGCCCTGAGCAAAGCGCTCCGCCAAGAACTTTTGCCGGAAGGCATACGGGTGAGCCAAATCAGGCCGGGCCTGGCCGATACGGAGTTTTCACTCGTGCGCTACAAGGGCGACGCCGACAAAGCCGCCGCGGTGTACCGCGGATTCGAGGCCCTCACGGGTGCAGACATCGCCGATGCCGTGCACTACGTCATTTCAACCCCGGCCCATGTATGCATCAACGATTTGGAGATCACCCCCGCGGCGCAGGCCAATGCCTATTTGCTGCATAAGCAGAATTGATCGGGCTGCGTACCTTCGCGGCAAGATGAGAAATATCCTGTTTTCCTGACTTCCGCATTTTAACACCTGTCTTTTTTATCAGCTCCGTGGTCACCTTCACATTTTGGCTTCTGATATCGCATTCTGATTGCTTTACAGTCTTACAGGCTGATGAAAGCGGGCAAAATTATCGGTGCGGCTGTCGCCGCGGGTTGGTTTCCACCTTATCTTGACATAAGGTGGAGCCAACTAAGCGCAAGCGATCTCATCCATACGGACTTGCTTCGCATCGTGAGGCCCTTAAAAAATCAACAATGACCGAATAACTCAAGGCTGTGCATCTTTTTCTCGAAATTTCAGGCTACGCTCGCTATCTCA
>PXBH01000069.1 GCA_003565555.1 Cryomorphaceae bacterium
CACCCGCCACAGTGACATAGCCGGGAGTGATGACGAGCGCGGTGGATTCATCGATCCCCGCGGCAGCCGGATATTCCGTATCGGCGAGGGCGCTGATCAATCGATTGTAGCGGCTGCGCACTACAAAATGTTGATCTATGATCAGACTGTCCGTCAATCCGAGACCACGCGCATATACCCCGTTTCCGTGTGTCAACCGGCTGTATGTGGACTCGTAAAGCAGCTCTTCCCGCTGATCCCCCGTGATCATTACGCCGCTCATCAACGCAGCCCCCGCACTCGTTCCGCCCACCGTGGCTCCCCGGAAATACGCGTCTCTGATCGCTCCGCTCACGTCGGGGTGCACATCGCGCAGAAAACGGTTCTGATCGCCTCCGGTAATGAAAATCAGCTTTGCCGCACTTACCGAATCGATCAGCGCTTGCCGCCCGTCGGCATTTTTAACACGAATCACGGGGAGGTCGGTATGCGCTGCCAATTCTTCGCTGATGTAGCGGAAAGAGGTGTCGGGTTCAGCACTCGATTGGGCGAAAACCAAAGCATATCCCTCATCCGTCCCGGCCAAATCGGTGAAGGCTTTCATCAGGGTCGGCGTGCGCTTGCCTCCGCCTATGATGAAAAGATTACCTTCCGGTGCCGGATGCGCGATGGCAGGCACCGTGGCGGTTTCCGCTTCGGGAGCGGGCTCCGTGCAGCTCAGCCACATAAGGGCGAGGAAAGTGAAAATTGCGGTGCTTCTCATCAGTCTTGATCCCACCAAAAGCGGGTTTGCATGTTGGGAGCGGGTTGCGGAAAATTGTTGTTGCGCAATCGCTCAGATTGCGGGTAGATCAGCCGGCGGGGAATCTCGCCGTTGGGATTCGCAGAGGTAGGGCCGTTGGGGTTCGGCGTAAGCTCGGGGTAGCCGGTTCTCCTGAAATCTGTCCATGGCTCAATGGTGGTAAACATGGCGATGTACTTCTGGGTGAGGAGGGTATTGAGGTTTTCGCTTTCAGAACCGTCCAGCCGCACATGGGAATCAAGATACGCATCCGCCTCGGCACTTTCGATGGCTCCGTCGGAGATTTCAGCCATAGAGGTCAGCACTGCACCGCGAAGTACATCTTCGGCCCCTGCGGGGTCGCCGGTTCGGAGCAGGGCTTCAGCACGGATAAATTCTTGTTCCGTATAGGATATCAACCGCACCGGAGCAGCAGCTCCTGCAAAATAATCTCCCGGCCTCCGGTTTCCTCCCGAGAAAGGGATTGTGCGGAAAATTGAGGATTGGCGCGGGTCGTTCAAATCACTCAGCAGGTCTCTGAATGACTGGCTCACAAAGGCGAGTGGCGTAATATTGTAAAAACCGCCGATGGGGTTCGTATCGTCTCCCTGCCCGAGGTAAGGATAGGCCAAATCATCTCCCGGCGACTGAAACCGCATGCCGTTCAGCGCTTCCAAAGCTTCCGCCGGGGCATTGGCATTGCGTTTCAGGGTGCGCATGATGTACCGGGCACGCAATACATTGGCCGCAACCTTCCAACGATTCAGGTCACCGCCGTACATCAAGTCATCCGCCCCGGGTGAGAATGCGCTGTTCTCCTGTTCCAAATCGCTCACTGCACGATCGAGCAAGGCAAAGACGGCCGCGTAAATTTCCTCTTGGGGGTCGTACACAGGATGGGGAAATTCCGACCCGCGCAGCGCCTGACTGTAAGGAACATCTCCCCAGATATCGGTACACATCCCAATGCCTTGAGCCATAAGAATGCGCGCGATGCCGGCGTAATGCGGTGATTCCTCCGATGCCCGGTCAATAATGATCCTGAGATTGAGCAATGCTCCCGTGTACAAATCGCTCCAGGCATTGCCGACGAAAAGTTCATCGGGCTGATAATTTTGGATCAACAACTCCTGACCCTCATCACCTGTCAACTGATTTCCGAATATACCCGTGTAGCGATAAATCCGACCTCCCTGCACATCCGCGAGCTGCTTCTGTGAAGGGGGAAGCAAGGTACTCAGGGGCGCGTCAGACGGCACATTGGGGTTCTCATTGATCTCCTCGAGGTTGCATCCCAAAAGCGAGGAAGCAGCAATTAAAAATACCGATATGTTTCTCATGGCGATCATCTTAAAAGGTTACTGACACGTTGAACCCGTAGCTCTTTGTATTCGGATTGTTAAAATAGTCGCGCCCGAATGCATTGGTTGCCCCGCCCAATGATGTTTCGGGATCAATACCCGTGTAGTTGGTGATTAAAAACAGATTGCGCGCCGTGAATGCAAACGAAACAGCAGCCACGCCGATTTTTTTGCAGGTTGTGGGTGGCAGCGCATAACTCAGGCTGATGTCGCGCATGCGAAACCAGTTTACGGTTTCGATATTGTCCTCCGTCACTCCGGTGAGTCCGTAGCGCGAATAGAAGTTCTCGTCCATCCGAATTTCTTGCGTGTTGATCTCGTCTGTGATGACCAACTCTCCCTCCTCGATTCTCGTGACCACTCCGTCCCAAACGACGGTTTCATCCCTTGAAGCCGTTTCTTCAGCTGTTCCGAGGCGACGCATTACTGCGCGTGTACCGTTCCACATATCACCGCCCACACGGATATCGAGGAGGAAGCTCAAGGTCCAGTTTTTCATTCGAAACCTGTTGCGCCAACCCATCAGAAAATCCGGGTTGGGATCACCGACCACGCCGTTCTCTGAATCCACGATGGGATAGCCCTGTTCGTTTACCAAAACCCGGCCCGCTTCGTCCCGAGCCCACCGCGACCCGAAGATGACGCCGTACTGCTGTCCTTCCACCACCCGTGACTGAGTACTGGCCACGCCTACACTCGGCAATGCGATATCGTTGAGCTCATCGGTGAGGCTGATCACCTCGCTGCGCGGCCGGGTGATGTTCAGGCTTGTAGTCCAAGAGAGCTTCTCCGGGCTGCGCCGGCTAAACGGTATCACGTCGTATTCTACCAAGGCTTCCCAGCCCCAATTTCTGATTTCACCGATGTTTGTGATAAAGGTGGCGAAGCCCGTGCTGTTGGCGATGGGGATTTCGACAATTTGATCCGTAGATCGGTTGTCGTAATAGGTGATATCCGCGCGCACACGGTTGTTTCGCGAACGCAGGTCTACACCCACCTCCACAGAATTGTTAAACTCCGGCGTGAGCGTATTGCTCCCGATCAGCGTATTGGGGGCATAAGAGAGTTGCCCTTGCGTAGATCCGCTGCTCACGAAATAATTCGTGGTGAGGTAATTCGCAAAGGCCCCGTTTCCTGTGACCGCATAGCTCGACCTGAACTTCCCGTACTCGATCGGCCCGAAGTCAGCCAATTCGGTAAAAACAAATCCGAAACTTGCCGACGGGTAGAAGAAGGAATTGTTCTGCGGAGGCAGGTTACTGATCCAATCCTGCCTTCCGGTAAAGGTGAGGTAATAGGTGCGTTTGTAATCAAAGGAGAGATCTCCGAAGGCCCCGACAAGACGAGATTGATCAATGCTGTCATCCGCTTCCACATTCACCGAATTAATGTTTGAAATATCGTAAAATCCGTCAATGACAAATCCGAAACCATCCGCAAAAAGCGTGTTTCGATTGAAGGTCTGGTAGGCATGGCCTGCAATGAAGGTCATATTGAAGTCTTCACTGAAGCTGTAATCGGCCGTCAGGATAAGGTCATTGGTGACGTTGAACTGACTGATGCTCTGATTGAATATGGCCCCTCCGCGATCGGCCCACTCATTGGAGCGGCGGTCCCAGTAGGACACCCGCTCTTCAGAATAGGTGTCGACTCCTGCACGCTCGGTGATGCTTAACCAGTCAAAGGGCTTCCAGATGAATTCCGTGAATCCGATGAAGCGGCCGAGGGTTTCCTCGTTCCTGTTTCGATTTACCGACCAATACGGATTGTCGTAGGCAGCGTGGTAGGTACGTTGGGATCCGTTCGGAAATGACCATGCCGTTTCATCATTGACCGGATCGTCCGATCCGTTGGTCAGATCAAAGGAAGACGGCGCCCGCATCAACCCGAGCATTACGCCGGAGAGGTTGCTCCCGCGCTGCGGACGGTCTGCGTTGCTGCGCACATAATTTGCACTCGCTTTTACCGTCAGGTTGTGGCGAAGCTCGGTATTTCCCGTAAGGCGAATGCTGGAGCGGTTAAACGAACTTGTGGGAATAACACCCGATTGCCGCAGGTCACTCAGCGAAAGGTAGAAGCCTGACTTTTGGTTGCCTCCCGTGATGCTGAGGTTGTTGTTTACGGTCACCCCGGTTTGAAAAAAATCGGAGACATTATCGAAGGGTGCGGCCGGCCCTAAATTGGGATCAAAGGGCACCAATAGGCCGCCCGGACTGTAGGACATGGTGTCCATCCTCGGTCCCCAAGTGAGGTTGCTGCCCTCCACAAATTGACCGCCCGTGCCCTGCCCCCATGTACGCTGCTTCTTCGGGAGGCGGTTTACCCGATCAAAGGTGGTGGTGTTAGAAAAGGTGACTTCGCTTCTGCCTTCCTTTCCCTGTTTGGTATTGATGATCACCGCACCGTTGGCGGCGCGAACGCCGTAAAGCGCGGAAGCAGCCCCGCCTTTCAGCACTGTCATGCTTTCAATATCGTCCGGATTGATGTCGAGCGCCCGATTGGCCTGATCGGTAAAATTCGATCCCCGGTAGGAATTGTCGATCGGAATTCCGTCCACCACAAAAAGAGGGTCGTTGGTACCGTTGATCGAAGTATTTCCGCGTATGCGTATGGATGAGGAAGCGCCCGGCGCACCCGAAGAAGAAGTGACCTGTACACCGGCCACTTTGGCGTTGAGGCTGTTTACCACATTGACCTCGCGCGACTCTCTGATCTCATCTCCGTCCACCTCACTTACACTGTAGCCCACCTTACGTTTGTCCTTTTCAATACCGATAGCGGTGATGACCACCTCCTCCAGTAATTTGTTGTCGGGTTGCAGTGCAATGTTGATCTCATTTCGACCGGAGATCTCAACAGTCTCCCTCCGATAACTTAAGAATGAAAACCTGATACTCCCCTCGGCAAACTGTTCATCGCTCAGGCGCAGCAGGTACGCGCCGGTCATCCCGGTAGAAGTTCCGGTAGTGGTGCCCTTCAGGACTACAGATACTCCGGGCAGGGGCTCACCCGTTTCCGCATCAGTCACGGTACCCTTCACCTCATTTTGCGCTGAGGTATTTTCAGAAAAAACAAGAAAAACTGCACATGCAAGGACTGCTGTAACCTTATTCATAACCTGTAAAATTGATTGGAGAGAAGAGGGTGCCTTTCGGCAAAAAAGGGGTATCAGATTAACCCCTAGCAGTCAAAAATAGGCTGTAAATTGCGCAAAGACACAGCCTTGGTGCGGTAATGCGTGATATGTAGCAAAGGTTTGCGCATGGCCTTTCGATCGCCAATATTAATTTTTTCTCACAAAAAAACCAAGCGAATGAAGGTAATTTGAACTTTTTTCGTCCGGAGGATGGGTGTGATGAAAATTTCTCTATTTTTGGAGTGATGTTCTTTACGACACATACCCCCTTTAAGCCGGTTCACCTCTTGAACCTGCAACCCATTTTCGACTGCTAGTCGACACTTAGCGCCGTTCCCCCTTTGCGGAGCGCCCCGCCTCCTTTTAGTTTTTCTTTTTTCTTTTCCAACCTTTTAATTCGTTTATCATGCGTAAAATTTACCTTTTTGCGGCAGCCGCAACATTTGCGCTCTCTGCCGAAGCACAAACCGAAGTCTACTTCGACGACTTCGAAAGCAACAGCCTCGAAGGCTACACACTCTACAATCTGGACGGTCTGGTTCCCGACGATCCCGGTTTGGCCACGATGGCTGACAGCGCTTGGACCATTCGATTTATTCAGGCACAAGGCTGGCCCCACGGAAGGTCTGCATTCTCTGTATCTTGGTATGAAAATGATGAAGGGCCTTCCGACGACTGGCTGGTGACTCCCGCCATCAATATCGAGGGCGAAGCCGTGCTCACTTGGGATGCGATGGCCATTACTTCCAGCGGTAATTTTCGCGACCGGTACATGGTATTCATCAGTCCTTCACCCGACATTGATGTCATTGCCGACGAGGCCGTCATGGTCTTCGATACGGGCGCCATCGGTGAGGAAACAGATCCCACTCCGCGCGAAGTCGATTTGGCCGCCGAAGGGTTCGAGAACCAAACCATCTACATTTGCTTCAGAAACAATACGCAGGGATATGACCCCTCCCTTCCTACGGGCAACGGGAACGGAGGCAACGAGCTTGTCATAGACAACATTCGTGTGACGGACAACAGTGAGCCCCTCTCCGTAAGCGATACGGAGGTGTTCGGAAATGCAGGCATTCGCCCCAACCCGGTGGCGGGAAGCGAAGCCGAAATCAGCTTCAGTCTGGAGCAGCCCGAACAGGTATTCATTGACATTACAGACATTTCCGGAAAGGTGATTTCCTCACAAAACCGCGGCATCATGGCCTCAGGCAGCCACATTGTGCGGTTCAACAGAAACGGTACGGCCGCGGGTATCTACCTCGTGCGGTTGCGCACTCCCCGGGGCGCCGAGGTCATGAAGGTGGTCTTCGAATAATTTTCAAATACTTTTGCAACCGGCAGCGCATCCCCGAGGATGCGCTGCCTCTATATCCGTAAGGATTCTATGAAAGATACATACGCTCTGGTCATCCACGGAGGAGCGGGTACCATTACCCGCAAGTCGATGAGTTCCGAAAAAGAAGCGGCCTACCGTACCGCATTAAATACGGCACTCACCGCGGGTGAGCAGCTCCTGAAAAAGGGCGCGAAGGCCATCGACGCCGCTGAGGCCGCGGTTCGTGTGATGGAAGATTCAGACCTTTTCAATGCGGGTAAAGGCGCTGTATTCACGCATGATGGAACCCATGAGATGGATGCCTCCGTCATGGACGGAAACGGCCGCCGCGCGGGAGCAGTGGCGGGCATTACTTCCGTAAAAAATCCCGTCTGTCTGGCCCGTGCCGTCATGGAGCAGAGCGAGCACGTATTCCTGATCGGAAAAGGAGCGGAAGAATACGCCCGCACCCTGGACCTTGAGCACGCTGCTCCCGAATATTTCTCTACAGAATTCAGAAAGGCGCAGCTGATGAGAATTCGGGATACCGGACGCACGCAGCTGGACCACACCGAAGAAGACCATAAGAAATACGGCACCGTAGGTGCCGTAGCTCTGGACACCTCGGGAAATCTCGCTGCAGCCACATCTACGGGGGGCATTACCAACAAGCGCTTCGGACGCGTGGGCGACACTGCCGTGATCGGATCCGGAACCTATGCAGAAAACGGCGTATGCGCCGTAAGCAGCACGGGCTGGGGCGAATACTACCTGCGGGCGGTAGCTGCATATGACATCGCCGCATTGATGAAATACGGAGGCCGCAGCCTGGATGAGGCCTGTGCGGAGGTTCTGAACGGGCACATCGCGGAGATGGGCGGCGACGGCGGATTCATTGCCGTGGACAGCCTCGGATGCATCGCCATGCCGTTCAATACAGAAGGAATGTACCGCGGCTATGCGAAAAGCACGGGAGAGCGGGAGATTGCCGTATACCGGAAATAATAAAACACAGACGCGAAAAGCCTGTCAGAGCATAGGCTCGCCTCCCGGGGCCTCATCGTTCGACTTTCGTCCGAAGGTGAGGTTGAGGCCGAAATGAATGCGAATATCATTCGGATTTCTCGGAAGAATGATACTGTTCTCTTTATCGGGATCGTTTTCGTCTGTAAAGGTGTACCTGCTGAAGCGTGCAATATTTAAGTTTTCGACCATTGCGAAGACCTGCAGCGGACCCGCATTGGCTGTAAGGCCGGCTCCGAGAAAGCCGCCGTCACCGCGCTGCCGAGAATAATGAACCCCGCCCTGAAAGAACTTCCATAAGCGCTGGCTGTAGCCCACTGCCAGCCTTCCGGGCAAATTTCGGTGGCCCACTGCGTGCATGTAGTTGGCCCAAAGACGCCCGGAGGTTTTCTCTGTTTCGTAAAGGTCATAAGATGCGGCGTAACGAAACATGCCGAACATGGCAGACCGAAAAGCACGGTGAGAGGCCTCAAAATTGTAAGCCTCCTCGGCGCGGTCGGCAATCTGATCAATCTCATTCTGCAAACCGTCATCGAAAGCGCTTCCCGTTTCGAATACAAATTCTGAAAAATCAACACCGTCGTAAGCAAACTCGGCATTTGAGGTCCCGAAATTGGCCACGTCCTCTCGCCAACTGATAAAACCGAAATCGAAGGCGGAAAATTCCACAGTGAGCTTATCCAGCGGGCGGTATACGGCACCGATGTCACCGCCGATTCCGGAATTGTTCAGGCCGAAAAGGTACCGGCCGATGTCGTCGCGGATATCCCCCTCTTCCTCACCGAGCCCGGCACCCGACGTGTTTATCCTCAGGGCGCCCGTGGTGCTCATCTCATAGGTGAGCGGGTCTGTGCGCAATTGAAGCGAAGACTCCGCGGTGCGCAAGGCTTCCATGCCGTAGAGGTATTTCAGGGTGATGCCTGCCGTGAGCTTCTCACTGAAAGCATAGCTGTAGCCCAGTGCGTATTCACGGAAGTGCATAAAGTCGATTCTGAGATTGCTCAAATCGGCAGTATGGTCGGAAAAACCGTTGTTGCCGACGTTTCCGTAGAGTCCCAGCGCCATCATATCCCGAGGCAGTGCAAAAGCACCCTGAAAACGCTCCGACACCCGCACGTTAAAATAATGGTCGCCCTTGCGAATACCTACATGAAGCAACTCCAGAGAAGTGCCGAACCCGGTGAACACCTCGCGATCAATACCGTTGAGCACCGCGGCATTGTCGATGGTCACCACTCCCGCGGCATCAGCCGAAAGAAAGTTTGAAGGTCGGAACCAATTGTTGGAATGCTCCAGGTATACATTGCTGAGAAACGGAATGCCCACATTGACTTTACCCGCAGGGCGCAGGGCAGGGTTGGCATTGACCCTTTGCGGCAAAAAATCATAAGCCCCGATCTGCCCGCTGAATTGCGCGGCAAGGTCTGTCGCAGCAGCAACCGCAAGGAACAGAACCAACAGTATACGCAGCAATTTATTCATCGAACCGAAGTTTTACGCGTGCTGCCGCACGCACGCTGAATGCATCCTGATGGAAGAGGCGAATGGGATGATCGCCGTTGCTTGTGGTATTGCCGACGATGCGAAAAATCATTTTGGTTACCTCATCCATGGCTTCCAAACGCTCACGCGCTACGGTAACGGTGATTACAGAGCGTGTAGTTCCCAGAGATCGGCCGTAATGCGGATGCGTCTCCGGAACACTCAACTCCAAAGGCGCAGACGGAAGCACTTCCGTAAATCCCGAAAAAAGCGAGTCCACCGGCTGATAAAGCGAGTCTGTAAATACGATCTGCAGCCCCGCTTCAAGCGGTAGGCCGTTGTCGATAATCAATCGAATTTCAGCTTCCTGCACAGGTTCAGCCTCCTCGAGCCCTTCGATGACGTCGGTGAGGTTGATATCTGCCGTATCGCGCATATTGAAATCGGCGATGGATCCGTACACGGGAATTTCAGCCTCATAAGACAATCTCAGCGATGCGTCGCGGGAAATAAAAGAGCTTTCATCTTCTCCCGGGTTGATGCGCAGTGCGAAGTTTCCCGAAACAAAGTTCGGGTAGAAGGCGAGGAAGTCGGTCACGCTCGGCGTCATCAGATCGTTATTGATCTCGATTTGGGTCAAGACAGAGGTGCCCGGAACAGGTGCAGGCGCCAAGACCGGAAGCTCGGTAATGTTTGACCCGGGCACGGTCAATAGCTCTCCTGCTGCATTTGTACCGATGATCTCATCAATAAGCAACTGAGATCCGATCCCGAACCCGTTGTCGAAGTAGAAGTTGATGCGCGGATCCTCTATGCGCACCTGCGTTGTGCCGAGGTCATTGAACATCGTCACAAAAAGACCTTCGTCCTCTAATTCCAGATCGCGTGGCACGATGAAGCCTCCCGCGGCACGAATCTGCAAATCGGAAAAGGAAAAATCAATCGATATATCGGCATCGCTTCCGGCCCCGGCATAGTTCAGGTCAAAGTCATAGCTCACCTTCAGCAAGTTTTCTTCGTCTGAGGTATTGTCGAAAGTGAGCAATACATTTTCCATGGAAGCGGTTTCATCGACAAGCACCGGCGGTTCAAAATCATTAAATTGGTAGGTATAGCGCGGCTCGTCCGTCTCGGGGTCAAGCAGGGAGACCGTACCGCTGATTTGGACATTCATTGCCGTTTGCACCAAAATCTCAAAAATTCCGCTTTCAAAACGGACGGAGTCTAAGCGGTCGCCGTCTTGGGCGGGATAGGCATAGGTCCGCGTTTCGGAAACGGAAACCGAGCCCTCAACCTGCAGCTGCTCAAAGGCAGCTGCTCCGAGGGCAAAAGAAGCGTCGAAGGACTGATCGGGCAGGACCAAAAAATCATCGGCTCGGATGGGATCGAGGGTGTCCGTATATACGATTCTGACCAATCCGTCCTCGCCGCTGAGCACAATGCCTTCCTTGTCAAAATTGTCGATAACGCGCTCTGCAGTGAGATGAACCTGCGCGAGGGGGATCCCCCATTCAGCATCGGCCGAAAAGGTCACACTTCGAATCTCAGGCTCATCTTTGATGCAAGATGAAAAAAGCAGACCGAAGACAATGAAAAGGAAAGAAGCTGCGCGGGCGGTTGTTTTCATAAATCCCGATAATCGATTTTCGCTTACGCTGAAAATCAAATACGGTTGCAAGGTAAAAATTCGGTGCATACGCGAAGACTTGTGCCCTATCGAAGTTATTCACCGCCGTATATCAGAAACCAACGCCGCGGTATGGATAAATCCGCACCCGACGGCACCCGGCACCTGATGCGTCGGTTTAACTTCGCGAGTTATGGTTAAAGTTTTCTACGCCGCACTGACGGCCTGGCTCGTCACCGGCGGTTTTGCACAGCTTTGGGGGCAAGGCGTATTTCCCGAGTACGGAATCAAATCCAAAGACGCGGTGTACACCCTTTACAAAGACGGAATTGTGCATTTCCCGGACGGCAGCGTCGAGACTGCTGATATTTTGACCTATAAAGGTAAAATCCGGGATGTAGGCCCGGCAGAAAATTTCGATTACGATGCCGACACCCGAACGGTCTCACTGAGCGGGCTGCACGTGTACCCCTCTTTTATCGATATGAAGAGCAGCTACGGGCTGAAACCATATGAGAAGCCGGAACGCAGCGAAAAGCCGCAATACGAAAGGCAGAAAAACAGAGCGACTTACCCCTACGAAAGCGTCCGCCCGGAAGCCAATGCCGCAGACCGCTTCGAACCGGACGAGGAGGCCGCCGAGAAACTCAGGGCCCTCGGAGTAGGCGCAGTACTCACTGTGCTCCCCGACGGCATTGCCCGAGGCCGCTCCGCCCTCGTGCGCACCGGCGCCGGAAGGGCGAATAAACAAACTTTGGAAACCCGTGCCGCCGCTCATTTCTCTTTTGAAAAAGGAACCTCCGCCCAGGCCTATCCCAATAGCCTGATGGGAGCGGTGGCCCTCTTCAGGCAGGCCTTTCTCGATGCCGAATGGTATGCGCGCGCCGAAAATGCCGATACAGATTACAGCCTCGAAGCGCTGGCCGCACAACGCGACGCACTAAAAATATTCGAAGGGCGGGACAAATTTGATCTTTACCGATTGGGGCGCGTCGCCGAAGAGCTCAAACTCGACTTTTTGGCCTATGAGCCGGGGCACGCCTACGAATCCGTTGCGCACATCTCGCCGCGCATCAGGGGGTTGATCATCCCGCTGAAAATGCCCTTGCCCTTTGACACCGATGATCCCGACATGCTGCGCTTTGTGGATCAGAGCGATATGCTCCACTGGGAGCGGGCTCCTTTTAATGCAAGGGTGCTGCACAACGCCGGGATCCCCTTCGCCATGACTACGGATGGCATAAAGAGCAGCGATGAACTCCTGAAAAATTTGCGCAAGCTTCACGAGGCGGGAACCCCCGAGGTCGTAATGCTCCGTGCATTGACAGCGGCACCCGCTGAATTTTTAGGCAAATCAGACCAAATCGGAAACATCGCCAAAGGCGCCGATGTGCAGTTCTTTACCGCATCGGGCAACATATTCACAGACCCCGAAGCCGAACTGCGTACGCACTACATCGGTGAGAGGGAGTATACGATCAAAGAAACACCCGAAGCAGCCCTCAACGGCATCTATGATCTCAACGTGGACGGGACGTATATGGAGCTTCGCATCAAAGGAAAACACCCCAAATACAAAGCCCGGGTGCGCCACACGGAGCAACCCGACACCGCTTACCGCGAGGCCGCCGTTTCCCTCTTAGGCCGTGAAATTTCGCTTTCTTTCGAAGCTGCCGATGCGACCGGCCGCTACCGGCTTTCCGCCAGTGCGCGGAGCAACAACCGGATTTGGGACGGTACGGGCGCGGATTCGAAAGGAAAAGCGGTGAAATGGAGCGCCATTTACAAGGCCGAGAAGCCCGACAAAAGTGCTTTGGATACCGTGATTAAAGTGGTCCCGCCCATCCCTGCCTTGCGGTATCCGCTTGCCGCTTACGGGTATGACACACTGCCCGAAGCGGAAACCCTCTGGATTACCAATGCCGTGGTATGGACCAACGAAGATGCGGGCATTATTAAAAACGGGGAGATCCTGATCCGTGACGGGAAGATAATGGCGGTAGGCAAAAACCTGATCCCCGCCGAGCACCTGCCGAAAGGCGCTGCGAAAAACCTGACGGAGTACAATGCCGGCGGAAAGCACGTCACCCCGGGAATCATAGACGAGCACAGCCACATTGCCATCAGCCGCGGGGTGAATGAGGGCACGGAAGCCTCCACGGCAGAAGTGCGCATTGAGGATGCCTTGAATCCTGACGACATTAACATCTACCGTCAGTTGGCGGGCGGAGTGACCGTTTCGCAACTCCTGCACGGATCTGCCAACCCGATCGGCGGGCAGTCCGCGATAGTAAAGTTGCGTCGGGGTGAAGGGTACGAGAAAATGATTTTTGCGGAAGCGCCCGGCTTCATCAAATTTGCGCTGGGCGAAAATGTAAAGCAAACCAATTGGGGCGACCGCTACACCGAGCGCTATCCGCAGACCCGAATGGGCGTGGAGCAGTTTTTTTACGACTACTTCTACCGGGCCGAGGAATACGACGAGCGGCGCCGACTGCACGAAGCTTCAACCGAAGGGCGCCGCAAGCTCTTTCACAAAAAAGACGACGAAAAGCCTGCATTCCGGCGCGATCTCGAGCTTGAAGCCCTGGCCGAAATCCTTCGCGGCGATCGCCACATCACCTGCCACTCATACGTGCAAAGCGAAATCAATATGCTGATGCACGTTGCCGACAGTATGGGATTTAAGGTGAACACTTTCACCCATATTCTGGAGGGATATAAGCTGGCCGATCGCATGCGGCGCCACGGAGCTGCGGGCAGCACCTTCAGCGACTGGTGGGCCTACAAATATGAAGTGATCGATGCGATCCCCTACAATGCGGCTGCCATGCACAATGCAGGGGTGCTGACGGGCATCAACTCAGACGATGCGGAAATGGGAAGGCGGCTCAATCAGGAAGCTGCCAAAGCCGTGAAATACGGCGGCATGAGCGAGGAAGACGCCCTGAAAACCGTGACCTTAAACCCTGCAAAGATGCTCCGGATCGACCACCGTACGGGGAGTCTGAAAAAGGGAAAAGACGCGGACATCGTGATTTGGAGCGGGCATCCGCTTTCGGTGTACTCGCGGGCGGAAATCACCTTTACAGACGGAAGGCGCTATTTTGACCGTGCGCAAAGCATCGCCCTGTCCGAACGTGATAAAGCCGACCGGGCAAGAATCGCCGACCTGATGCGCAGGGAAAAAGAAAACGGAAGCCCCGCCAAAAAGCCCGAACGAAAAATGGAAAGATACTACCACTGTGACGACATTGAAGAACAATAAGGCCCTCCTCCCCATCATGATCGCAATCACCGCCCTCGCGTCAGTTTCGGCAGTGGGGCAAGACAGTGCAGCGGTACTCTTCACGAATTGCATTTTGCATACGGGAACCGGCACCACCTACAGTGAGGGCGCCATCGGGATGAAAAACGGAAAGATCACCTATGCAGGACGCGCCGTAGCCGCTCCCAAAACGGGCTTCACTAAAACCACGGACCTGAAGGGAAAACACGTGTATCCCGGACTGATTGCCATGAATACCACGCTGGGGCTGACGGAAATTTTTGCCGTAAGGGCCACCAACGACTACAAAGAGGCCGGACGCATGAACCCCAATGTGCGCGCCTTGAGCGCCTACAATGCAGAAAGCGAGATAACCGCCACCGTGAAGGCAAACGGGGTGCTCTTCGCTCAAATATGTCCGCGCGGAGGCGTAATGAGCGGTACGAGTTCCGTTGTTGTACTCGAGGGAAACAATTGGGAGGACGCCGCATACCGGGCAGACGAGGGCATCCACCTGAACTGGCCGCGGATGTACAAATATTCGGGAGATGAAGAAGACCCGGAAGCCTATATCCCCGATGAAGATTACGGGAAAAACATGCAGGAGCTCCGCACTTTCTTTGAGAAGGCAAAGGCCTATGCAAAGCGGAGTTTCCCTCTTGAGCGGGATTTGCGCTTCGAGGCATTGCGGGGTGTTTTTGAAGGTGAAAAACGCCTTTACGTGCATGCAGATTTTATCAAAGCACTGCGGGAAATCACGCTGTTCAAAAAAGATTTTGAGATTGAAAAACTTACCGTCGCGGGAGGTGAAGACGCTTGGATGGCGGCCGATCTGCTGCGCGAAAACGGTGTAAGCGTGCTGGTAAAACGGGTAAACAGTCTGCCGCGCTTTGCGGAAGATGACATTGACGGGTCTTTTACCTTGCCTGCAAAGCTGGCGGCCGCAGGCGTTGACTTCTGCTTCCAAACGGGCGGCAGTATGGAACCGATGCAAAACAGGAATATCGCATTCAACGCAGGTACTGCCGTGGGCTACGGACTGGACCGCGAAGCAGCCATCAAAGCGCTGACCCTCACTCCGGCCGAGGTGTTGGGAATCGACAGCCGTACCGGCAGCCTGGAACCGGGCAAAGAAGCCAACTTTATCATCACCTCCGGAGACCTCCTCGACATGAGGCAAAGCCATGTAGAAGCGATGTACTTCAGAGGGCAGTCACTCCCGCTGAAAACCCGACAGGAAGAACTGTTCGAAAAGTACACCGCCCCTGCAAATGTCCGTTGATCCGTATGAAATGCCTATCTTCACAATCCTAAAGAACGGCTGAACTATGGCAAAGAAGGGACAAACGGAAAAATGGGTGCTGATGACCGAACTCAACGGCGAACCCCTGCTGCACCACTTCAAACTCTCGAATATGGGCCATGTGGTCCGCATGAAAAAAGGCACGGGACCGGAAGAAATCTTCGAGCCGAAAGAAATAGGCGGTTATAAATACATCAGCTTTACCACCAGGAACGGCACCCGCGAAACGATCTACGTGCACCGATTGGTAGCGGAATTTTTTGTGAAAAATGACAATGAGGACGCCACCTATGTCATCCACAAGGACTACGACCGCAGCAACAACAAGCACGATAACCTCAGCTGGGTGACGCAGGAAGTCCTCTACAAACACCGGGCGCAAAAGGCCGGAAGAATTCCCGGCCGAACGAACAGCCGCAAAAAGCTGATCAGGCCCGAACGCACTGCAAATGAAGCTGCAGCCGCAGAACGCGCAAAGCGGGAGCATCATCTCGCAGAATTCGCGGGCATCCGCTACTGAAACTCTTCTAAAAGTTTCCGGACATTTTCTAAGGTGTCTGCGTCCTCGGGCTTTTTGTCGGTGCGCTGTCTCAACATTCTGGGAAAGCGCAATGCGATCCCGCTTTTGTGACGGGTGCTGGGAGCGATGCCTTCGAAGCCGATTTCGAAGACCAATTCCGGCTTCACGCTGCGCACGGGCCCGAAGCGCTCGATGGTGTGCTGCTTTACGAAGCGGTCGGTTTCCTGCATCTCGCGGTCCGTGAGTCCGCTGTACGCCTTCGCCACCGGTACCAGTTCCGCCCCGTCCCACACGGCAAAAGTGTAATCAGAAAAAAGATTGGCCCGTCGCCCGTGTCCGCGCATCGCATAAATCAGCACTGCATCGATGGTCATGGGATCGGTTTTCCACTTCCACCACTCCCCCTTTTTCCGACCGATCTTGTAGGTGCCGCTCCTTCTTTTGATCATGAGCCCTTCTGCCATGGCAGCCCTGCTCTCCGCCCGGAGTCGGCCGGCCTCATCCGGAGTGGCGGGCCTCAACAGGGGGGAAATTTTCAATGCATCGGTTTCGGCTTCCGCAATGAGCGCCTCCAGTCTGCGCCGCCGTTCATCAAGCGGCATATCCCGCAGGTCTTTGCCCGATTCTTCGAGAAGGTCATATGCCATCAGAACCGCAGGAGAGTCGTCGAGAATCTTTTTCCCCGGCTTCTTTCGGCCAATCCTTTTTTGAAGGTGATTGAAGGTAAGCGGGCTCCCGTCTTTGTAAGCCAAAATCTCCCCGTCGATCACAGCATCGCGCGGAAGGTTCAGGGCCGGAACGGCAATGTCCGGAAAGCGCTCCGTGATGAGCTCCTCTCCCCGACTCCAGAGAAATACTGCCCCCTTGCGGAAAATTAGCTGGCCCCGGATGCCGTCCCACTTGTACTCAAATTGCCACTCCTCCACCGGTCCGAGCTGCTCCGTACCTCCCTCTGCGGGATAGGCCAGATAAAAGGGATAGGGGCGTGAAAGATCCTCGTCGGGGTCGGGATCGGCAAGGAGAGATTGAAAATTTGCCGTGCGCGGATCCCAATTTCCCATCAGGCGATGTGCCACGGCATTCTCATCTTCACCGAGGTGACGGGCCAAGGCGCGGGTCATGAGTTTTGTGCTCACCCCGATTCGAAATCCGCCCGTCATTAGCTTGTTAAAAACAAAGCGCTCCGCCTTGTTCGCTCCCCGCCAAATGTGGCGAATGGCGGCTTCTTTTTCTTCGTCAGATTTCTTTCGTAAGCCTTCCAAAGTCTCCATCCTTTCCGTGAGGCTCGCGTCGTCTTCGCGCTCGGGCGGCGGAAGCACGAGGGCTACGGTTTCCGCCAAATCGCCGGCCACGTAATAACTCTCCTCGAAGAGCCACAGCGGGATGCCCGCTTCCGAGGCCGCCCACTCACGCAGTAGTGCGGTTTTTACGGGGCGCTTGGGCCTGTTGCCCGAAAGCAGGGCCACACACCACAATTTATCCGCGTCCGAGGCCTCTTCCAAATACCTGACCAGCGCATCGGTCTTCTCATTGGTTCGGGTGGTGGCGTCAATCGCCGTAATGAGGGCGGCAAATTTCTTCATTCGCTGTCGTTTTCCCCGTTTCGGGCCGGCTTCATCTCGGCAGATTCGCCCTCAAAGGCCGTTTTTACCGTATCCGCGCGGAGGCCTTTAGCGCGAAGCCAATCGGAAAATACGTCAGAATAACCGTGGGTGACGAATATGTGCTCGGCTCCCGTGGCTTCAACCGCGCTGTTCAGAGATTCCCAATCCGCGTGATCGGAAAGCACGAAGCCGCGGTCTGCATTGCGTCTGCGCCGGTTACCGCGCAGGGCCATCCACCCCGATGCGGATGCCGTACGGTAGGGCTTGAGCCGATTCACCCAAGGAGACCCCAAGGCCGAAGGCGGAGCGAGAACCAGAGCGCCCCGCAACCGGGATTTATCGATTTCAGAGGTGAGGTACCGGGCATGCGGAAAGCTGTATCCGGCGTGTTCAAGTGCCAGATTGGTTTGGTGTACGGCTCCGTGTACGAAGACCTCACCGATGCCGGCATCAATACTGCTGAGAATGCGCTGCGCCTTGCCCAAGGCGTAAGTAAGCACGAGAGAGCAGAGCCCGTAATCACGGTTTGCCGCCCACCAACCGTTGAGGTCACTCATTACTTCATGCTGTGGCTGCCATCGATAAATCGGCAGTCCGAAAGTAGATTCTGTCACGAAGTGTGTACACTTCACCGGTGCAAAAGGCTCGGCCAGGCCGTCGTCCTCGAGTTTGTAATCGCCCGAGATGACCCAAATTTCTTTTCCGAACTTCAGCCTGATTTGTGCAGAGCCGGGAATGTGGCCGGCGGGATGAAAAGAAACATCGACCCCGTTTACGCGCAATTTCTCTCCGTAATCGACCCCCACCGCTTCAATAGAACCCAGCCTGTGACGCATCACGGGAATGCTGTGCCGGTGGGCGGCGTATACGCCCATTCCCCACCGGGAGTGGTCGGCGTGGGCATGGGTAATCAGGGCACGCCTCACAGGTCTCCAAGGGTCGATGTAAAGGTCTGCGGGCGGGCAATAAAGCCCCTTTTCGGTAAACTCGATCAATGCCACAGAGGAACAACAAGGCCGAAAGACCAAGGTTCAAGCGAAGCCCGATAGGAATGCAATGCTTAAATTCGCTGAAAAATGAAGCCATGAGTGAAGCTACAGGAATTGTGAATTCAGAAGAAGCCCCGGAACCGGTAGGCCTGTATCCCCACGCCAGAAAAGTAGGCAATCTGCTTTTTTTGAGCGGTGTGGGACCGAGAACGCGGGGTACTTCAGAGATACCAGGGGTAGAGCTGAACGCCGACGGAACCGTGGCCGATTACGATATTGAGGCCCAATGCCACAGCGTATTTAAGAATGTGAGGCTCGTTTTAGAGGCTTCGGGGTCCTCCTGGGATAAGCTGGTCGACGTGACCGTATTTTTGACCAATATGAAAGATGATTTTGAGACCTACAACCGGATTTACGCCGAGTATTTTAAGGACAACAGACCGTGCCGAACCACCGTTGAAATCAACTGCCTTCCCACACCGATCGCCATCGAATTGAAGTGCATAGCCGTAATTGATTGACCATGGAAATCCCGAAAACCTACCGCGCTTTAGTGGTGCGTGAGAACGACGACGGCACTTTCGTGAAAAGCACGGAAGAAGTCGGATTTGAATTTCTTCCCGACAATGACGTAGTGATCAAGGTGCATTATGCAGCATTGAATTACAAAGATGCGCTCTCGGCGAGCGGGCACAGAGGCATCACGAAAAAATACCCCCATACGCCCGGCGTGGATGCATCGGGCGTGGTAGTGCGCAGCCGTGATGACCGTTATGCCCCCGGCGATGCGGTGATCGTAACCTCGTACGACCTCGGCATGAACACCAAAGGCGGATTTGCCGAGTATATTTCCGTTCCGGGAGATTGGGTGATTGCCCTACCGGCAGGCTTGAGCCTGCGCGAGGCAATGGTGATCGGTACGGGCGGATTTACCGCTGCGCTTGCCCTGCACAAAATGGAGGCGGGAGGCCAGCATCCCGACATGGGTGAGATTGTGGTGACCGGTGCCGGCGGAGGTGTGGGCTCCATGGCAGTGGCCGTTTTTAAAGCGGCAGGATATAAGGTCATCGCCTCAAGCGGAAAAACCGAACACTACCCTTGGCTGAAGAAGATCGGTGCCAAGCACTGCGTAAACCGGGAGGAAGTAAGGGACGAATCGGAGAAGCCTTTGCTCAGACCTCGGTGGGCGGGCGCCGTGGATACTGTGGGAGGGAAGACCCTGACCACACTCCTCAAAGCCTGCGGAAGAAACGGAAATGTGGCCGCCTGCGGACTGGTGGCCTCCCCAAAGTTTGACACAACCGTGTACCCTTTTATACTCAACGGTGTGAATCTGCTCGGCATCGAATCCGCCGAAACGCCTCGGAAGGTAAGACAAGAAATTTGGAAACGGCTTGCGGGCGATCTCAAACCGCCCCTGATCGAGGAGATGCAACACATCACCACCTTGGAAAAAATACCGGATTACATGGACGATATCCTCGAGGGGGAAACCTCAGGGCGGGTAGTTGCGCACATCGCGGATGCATGATGAGTTTGCATCATGACAGCTCCTGCAAGATACCATGAAGCCCGTCAATTCCCGACCGGGATAAATGCATGGTATCCGAAAGAAGCGGGAGCCGCCTTAAAGTGCAAAACCCGGCCAAAAGCCGGGTCTCGCATCAACCGTTTAACACTAAAACTACTATGAAAATGTTTGCGGAATCTCTCCCGCGCTCAGTTTACATAGTTAAATACCGACTTCTTCCGAAATACCCTACCTCAATAAAAAAGGGTGCCCATAGCGCGGCACCCTTTTCAACTTAAACCCAACCAATCTCTGTTCTTTCATCCGAGCGAGAAGGTACGCCTTCAGCGCCCCTTGTTTCCCGCCTTTATTTTGTCCCACTTATTTTTGAACTTCTTGTTTTGGGCCTTCACGTAGTATTCGTCCCACAAGGGGGTCATTCCTCCGTAAACTTTATTGGCTTTCAGCTCCATACGTGTCTTGTTGAGGTCTTTCAGCATAATATCAATTGTTTAGGATGGTGATTGTTCGTTTTTCTTCGTCTATGCGGTAATCGAAACCCAAAGGCTTACACACTATGTCAAGCAGATCTTCCGTGCTTTGCGCTCCGGAAAACTCACCGGAATAGCGCGCGTTCGTTTCGAAACCGCAAATAATTTCGAACCCGATGTTGTCTGCGAGGGATTTGAATACCTCCTTTACGGGAACGTCGTTGAAAGAGTAATAGGGAAAGGACCAATATCCGATTTCCGCTGCGGGCATTTCGCTGATGTGCACATTTCTCGCATTTGCTGTAAGGAGCCCGCCGGGGGTGAGTTCAAACCGCTTGCCCGAGGGAACATTTACCGCAACACGCCCGGTCTTGCAGCCTACTTCCAGGGCCTCGTCGACATAGCGTACATTGAAAGAAGTTCCCAGCACGCGCACATCTCCTCCTTCGGTGTAAACGGTAAAAGAAGATCCGCGGTTAACTTCGAAGAAGGTTTCTCCTGCGGCACGGACCTTTCTGTTGAGGAAGAAGGTATGGGCATTGAAGTCAATTTCAGCCCCTCGATTCAGCGAAACTTTTGATCCGTCGGGCAGATGTGTCACAATGATTTCGGCGGAGGCGTTGGTCAGGGTTGTTTTTCCCGAAAGGTAGAGACCCGCCAGTGCTCCGATCACCAGAATCGCCGCTGCTGCGGCATACCTGAGCACGGCTCGGGAGCGGGGTTCAGGCATCGCGATCACACGTCCCGTATTTATTCGCGCTCGGATCGCCCTCAGAGCATCATCTTGTGAGCGTTTGAAAGGAAGCCGGTCTTTTCTCAGGCAGGCACTGATTTTTTCTTCTGTACTTTTTTTCACCTCGTCCGTTTCTGTCGCGGTTACGGTGCATATACAGCCTGCTTTCAAAACACCCTACCCCATCGAAAATTTTTTTTTCGGTTCAGCCTGCAAAGCCTCCCCCGAGGGCGAAAGCAGGCATTTAAATTTTGAGCCTGATAAAGGCGGAAGGCAGGATACCGAGACCGATAATGTCTCGGCGACCCACGTCAAGAAGGGCACCATCCGCTCTCGGAAGAGGGAAATAATCAACGAAGCGCATGTTGTCCCTGTTGTACACATTGTACACAGACACACCGAACTTCAGTGCTCCCGTGCGCAGAGGAACGGTATATCCCGCTGCCACATCCAGGCGGTGCACGGCATCGGTTCGGGCAGCGTTGAGCCTGCCGAGGCTGAGGAACTGAACAGGTTCGCCGTCATCGGCAATCACCGAATAGGTCCCGGATACGGCGGTGTAAGGCAGCCCCGAGGCCAAAGTGAAAGATGCCGAAAAATCCCAGCGTTTCACATCGACCATATACACCAAACCCGCCTCTGTAGCGGCGATGCCCCCGCTGCGAAAGAAGTTTCCGCCGTTCACCCCTTCATACCGAGAGCGGGCGCTTACGGCAGTAAATGAAGCCATGAGCCTGTGCATACCGAAAGACTGCTTCACGAGTACCTCGGCGCCGAAAATCCTGCGCTCGCCCCCCGTGGCGAGTTCTTCGAGGCTGCCGGCGGGAATGCCCAGAGCGGGAAAGAGAAACTCGGCAGCACCCCGCTCCGCGCGGTGGTAGAGCTCAATATCGATTTCGGTACTTTTCTTATTGTAATTGAATCCCAAAACATAATGGTCACTTCTCAACACATCGATTCCGCCCTCTCGGGAGAGGGTCCACGTTTCCGGAATGCTGAAGTAAAGGCTCCTTTCATTCAGCCGGCGAATCATTTGGTTGTAACGTCCCGCAGCTGCTTTCAGACCCACCGCGCTGCTGAGTTCATACACTACGGAAGCACGCGGCTCGGCATACAAACGGTCATCACCGGTGTAGTGAGATGCACGAAGCCCTCCGTTCAGGGTAAATTTGCCCAAACGGTATGTATAATCTGCGTAAAATGCGCGAAGCGATGCCGCTTCTGAGGAATCCGTAAACAGAATATCCTGATCGCGTGCACGGGTCTCTATTCCGTATTCCGTAAGCCACATGCCGAACTCGAGCTTGCTCAGATCTGAGACCGAGTAGGTATTGTCAAGCCTTAAGGTGCGGTCATTCAGTGTGGTGCGGCGATCAAAAAACCTGCGGCTTAAAAGTTCGTCATCATCGATGAAAAGAGACTCCTCAGCGCGCAAACGGCTGTCGTAATCCGAAATTCCCAATACGGCATAGGTCGAAAATCGCTTGTTCCATTTTCGCGACCACATCAGGCTTGCTCCCGTATTGCCCCATGACGACGCATCTTCGGAAGTGCGACGCACACCGTCACTTGCGCCCGTAAAGGCAATGTCAAGATCATCGCTTCCGCGGTAAAAACTGAGCGAGACATTGTCTCTGTCCGTAGGCCTGAAGTGCACCTTGGCATTGAGGTCGAAGAAGCCGAAATCGGGGGTGCTCTCGCCCCGAAACACATCTGTGCTTCCCGAAGACGGCCCGGGGACACTCGAATTGTACAGATTATTAAACATGTCCCGAAATGCCCCTGTCTGCAATATGTCCGTGTAGGCCCGTCTGTATGCAAATACGAGTGATGCCTTGTCCTCGACCAGAGGGAGCTCCGCAAGTACACTCGTGCTGAGCAGTCCGGCCTCCACGGTGAGTCCGGGCTTCTTCTTGTTTCCTTCCAAACCCGTAATGTTCACCAATCCGGAGGCCCGACCTCCGTACCGCGGGCCGTAGCCGCCTCGGCTGAGCTGTACATTCTTCACCACATTGGGATTGAAGGCGCTCAGGTATCCGAAGAAATGGTCGATGTGGTACACGGTAAATCCGTCGAAAAGGACGAGGCTCTCGTCAGCATTTCCTCCCCGAATGCGAAGCCCCGAGCGGGGCTCACCACTGCCGGATACTCCCGGCAGAAGGCGCAGCCCGGCAAAGAGATCATTTTCGCCGAGGTTGGGCAATTTGTAAATCTCCGAAGGGTTGAAAACCAAGGCTCCCGCTTTACTTCCCGTTTCCGTCATTTCCGGTCGGCCCGCGGAAATCTCCACCGAAGGGAGGACACGCTCACTCGGACGCATATCTATTTGGATCACGCCTGAAGCGGAAAGCGGAGTAAGCCTGAATCTCCCCGGCGCATAGCCCAGGTATTGCACTTCAATGAGGGCTGTATCAGATGGCACATTGAAGAGGGTAAACTTACCGTCTGTGGCAGTCACGGTACCGACTGTGCTTCCCGACACACCCACGGCGGCAAAGGGCAGGGCCTCGCCCGTAGAAGCATCCCTGACTACACCCGGGAGCGAAAACCCCCTGCGCGAAACTGCTGCACCGCCCTCTTCCCTGCGGGAAAAAATCACATATGTGCCCCCGATCACATCGAAAGACAGAGGAGTATCGAGCAGCGCTTCAAAAAGAAAACCGTACACGGTAGATACGGTGTCCGAAAGCACCGGGACCTCAATATTATCAATGCTCCCCGTACCGAAGGAAAAGGGCACGGCATGTTTCTTCCGAAGTTTTTTGACCGCAACGGATAGCGGCTTGCCTTCAAAACGATGAAGTACGCGTTTGTCTGCTGACGGCTGAGCAAAAAGCGGCGTCAGCAGCAGAAAAGAAAAGAGGAATAAAATCCCTGCCCGCATCAGGGCATTAAGATAATGCTTTCATCGCTGAACCGGAGGGAGAGGCTAAACGTACGTGCCAAAATATCGAGACATTCATCGCGCGATTTTCCCGTAAGGTCACCGGAGTAGAGAAGTTCAGGGGCGACTTCCGAGACGATATGCGTATCAAAAACCTGCTCCAGCACACTGACCACGACACATAGCGGCACTTCATCAAAATTGAGGTCAGACGGGGCGGGAAGGAAAGGCCCCTTGTGGGCAAATTCCACAGCGAACAGCGCCGCCACTCCCGCGTCAGCGCGCACGGCAGTGCCCGGCATTAATGCAGCAGAGGTATTGCCGCGGCGCACCTCCACCTTTCCCGAAAGGCAATGCACAAAAGTGCGCGAAGGCGCAGCCCAAACCGAAAATGAGGTGCCCTTTACGGCCACCTCCGCTCCGTCGGTGACTACCTTAAACGGCCGGCCCGGCATCACCTCAAAAAAGGCCTCACCCGAAAGCCTCAACTGCCTGCTTACGGGCCAAAGCCAAGCGTTGAAGCTCAAATTTGCCCCGGGAGCCATTGTCACCGCGCTCCCTCCCGGGAGGGAGCGGCTCAGCACGGTTTCCGAAGCATTCTCGATACGCTCTTGTCCCGCAAACCACACGAAAAAAGGAAGGCCTGTGAGAAAGAGCAAAATTGCCGCAGCAAGCGGGGTGCTCAGCCGCCGCCGGAGGCGAATCACTTCCGCTGAAGGAGATTCAGGCCGGTGATTAATTCTCGAAAGTACAGCACGCTTCGCCCTTTCCTCCGCATCCTCGGCAAAGGGTGGCCGCCACAATTTCATGCGGGCATTCATCTTTTTCTCAAATTCGTCCTGTCCCGATGCTTTCATGCTAAAGGTTTTTATCCAACTCATCGCGCAAAACGGCCAGCGCCCTTGACATTCTTTTTTCTACGGCCTTCATACCGATCCCCAGGCGTTCGGAAATTTCCCTGTATTTCAGGTCATCAATACGGTTCATCAGAAAGACTTCCCGCGCGCCCTCGGGTATCTTTGCCAGGGCGTCCTGAAGTTTTTGATCAAATTCACGCATCTCCATCAGGTACTCCGGGTTCTTTTGCTCTGAACGGTCCGTCTGCAAGTTCAGGAATTTAAATTTCAGCAACTCCCGCTTCTTTTTGTTGATCAGTAGATTCCCCGCTATGGTGTACAGATATGATTTGAGCGAGGTCTTGTCAATTTTATTGCGGTGCTCCCAGAGCTTGACAAAGGCATCCTGGGCGATATCCTCACTGAGCTCTGCGTTGCCGCACTTATAGTAGATGTAGTTCCGCACATAGGTGTAGTACGCATCGAAAACCTGCTCAAACTCGCGGTGCGAGAGCACTTCTTTTTTCGATTCCGATTTGCCGAACAATCCCAATGCTCTCCTTTGCTTTAATTTACGTGATGCAACAACTTCGGCCGCAGGGTGTAAATATCACAAGTTTTTCGAAAACCCCTCGCAGGTCGGCGCGCATTTATGATATTTGAACCTCACCCCCGTCGGGGATGTTCTGCTTATACCCGACCGTAAAAAACCCTCCCTCATGAACTACCGCAGACTCGGAAAAAGCGGCCTTCAGGTCAGCGAACTCTCTTTCGGATCTTGGATCACTTTCGGAAACCAAATCGATGACGGCACTTCCGAAGCCCTGATGAAAACCGCCTACGATGCGGGCATCAATTTCTTCGACAATGCCGAGGCCTATGCGGCCGGCACTTCGGAACGCGTGATGGGAAAGATCCTGAAAAAATTCGGGTGGGCACGGGACACCTACATCCTCTCGAGCAAGGTGTATTTCGGTGCGGGCGGAAAGCGGCCCACGCAGCGCGGACTTCATCGAAAGCACATCCATGAGGCCTGCCACGATGCCCTCAAGCGAATGCAAACAGATTATCTGGACCTCTTCTTTTGCCACCGCCCCGATAAGGAAACGCCGATCGAGGAAACCGTGTGGAGCATGCACAACCTGATCACTCAGGGTAAAATCATGTACTGGGGCACCAGTGAATGGAGCGCACAGGAAATCATGGAAGCACATATGGCGGCGCGGCAGTATAACCTGATCGGCCCGACGATGGAGCAACCCCAGTACAACATGCTGGTGCGCAAAAAGGTGGAACGGGATTACAAACAGATTTATAAGACAGTAGGTTTGGGCACAACCATTTGGAGCCCGCTGGCCTCGGGAATACTCACCGGGAAGTACAACGACGGCAAAGAAGGAGAAACCCGCCTGAAACGCAAGGAACTCTCTTGGCTCAAGGACAAGATACTCGTGGCCGAGACCCTTGAAAAGGTGAAAAAATTGACAGCGCTGGCCGCGGATTCAGGTATCTCAATGACCCATATGGCCCTGGCATGGTGCCTGAAAAACGAAGACGTCAGCACCGTAATCTTGGGCGCGAGCAATACGGGGCAACTTGAAGAGAACCTTCGGGTGACGCAACACCTCGACAAACTGAATCCCGACCTGCTCGAAGCCATCGAAGGCATACTGGACAATAAGCCCGAACAGCCCGCATTTTAAGCCATGGCCGACGTCGGTTTAGCACGTGCCCGGTCTTGGTTTGCAAAGCGGGGTTGGAAACCTTTTCCCTTTCAGGAAGAAACCTGGAAAGCCTGCCTTTCCGGCAAATCAGGGATGCTCAACGCACCTACCGGGAGCGGCAAAACCTATGCAGCATTTATCGGAGCGGCCGAAGCCGTACGCGAAGAGCTGACCGCAGCAACCGATACGGGCCGACGGAAGCTTCGCATTCTCTGGATTACCCCGGTCAGGGCCCTCACAAAAGACATCAGGCGGGCTTGCGCCGCTTACTGCCTCGAGACGGGTGCCGACTGGACCGTGGCCGTGCGGACAGGGGACACCCCGACTGCCGAGCGCAACCGTTTGAAAAAAACCCCTCCCGAGGTACTGATCACCACCCCGGAAAGTCTCCACCTCATTTTAGCCTCCAAAGATGCCGAGGCCTACCTGAAGCACGTGCGTTTTGTGGTGGCGGACGAGTGGCACGAATTGATGGGGTCCAAGCGTGCGGTTCTTTTCGAGCTGGCCCTGTCTCGCCTGAAAACGTGGGCAAAGGTTCAGGTGTGGGGAATCTCGGCGACCGTCGGCAATATGGAGGAGGCAACCGAAGTACTTCTGGGCGCAGATGCGGAGAAAAATGACCATGCCTTCATCAAGGCGAATATCGAAAAGAAGGTCAAAATCGTACCGATCATTCCGCCGGAAATCGAGAACTACCCGCAGGCCGGGCACTTGGGCACCAAACTCGGAGCGCAATTATTGCCGGTTATCGAAAAGAGTAAAACGACCCTCATTTTCACCAATACGCGCTCCCAATGTGAAATTTGGTACCGCAGGCTTCTCGAGTTGAATCCGGACCTCGCGGGGCTGATCGCCATGCACCACGGATCTATCGATCGGGAACTGCGTGACTGGGTGGAAGACGCCCTGCACGAAGAGCGGCTCAAATGCGTGGTGTGCACGAGCAGCTTAGACCTCGGCGTAGATTTCAGGCCGGTGGAGACCATTGTGCAGGTGGGCAGTCCGAAAGGCGTGGCTCGTTTTCTGCAAAGGGCGGGAAGAAGCGGGCACAGCCCCGGAGCGGTCAGCACCATCTGCTTCCTGCCCACCAATTCTCTCCAGCTGATCGAGTGCGCCGCGCTGCGACGCGCCGTTGACAGAAGGGATGTCGAAGACCGCATTCCTTACATTCGGAGTTTTGACGTGCTGGTGCAGTATCTGGTCACGCTGGCCGTGGGCGACGGGTTTTATCCGGAAAAAATTTATCCCGAGGTAAAGGGGACCTACTCCTTTGCTTCACTCAGTGAATCCGAGTGGATCGAGGTTCTCACATTTATCACCAAAGGCGGACGCTCTCTCGAAGCCTATGATGAGTTCAGGAAGGTAGATGTGCTTCCCGACGGGCTTTACAAAGTTACGTCGCGGCGCACGGCCATGCGACACCGCATGTCCGTAGGCGCCATCGTAAGCGATCCGATGCTCAAGGTGAAGTTTCAAAAAGGCGGGTACCTCGGTACCGTCGAAGAATGGTTCATCTCCAAGCTGACCCCCGGTGACAGCTTTTGGTTTGCCGGTCGGTCACTGGAGCTGGTGCGCATCCGGGAGATGACCGTTCAGGTCAAGGTGAGCAAAAAAAAGACCGGCATTGTGCCCTCCTGGCAGGGCGGACGGATGCCCCTCTCAGCCATGCTGTCGAAAAATTTGCGCATAAAGATCTCCGAACTCGCAACCGATGAGGCGAGGGAAGCGGAAGTGACCGCGCTGGCTCCCGTGGTTACTACCCAACGCAAGTTATCTCACATCCCGAAAGATGACGAATTCCTGATGGAGAAAATTCGTACCCGAGAGGGAACCCATCTTTTCATGTACCCCTTTGAAGGAAGGCATGTGCACGAAGGGATGGCCGCAGTGATTGCCCTGCGCATTTCTCGACTCACCCCTATCAGCTTCAGCATCGCGGTAAATGACTACGGATTCGAATTGCTCTCTGATGCAGAGATCCCGATTGAAGCGGCCCTCAAAACGGACCTTTTCTCCGCTGAAAACCTCACTACAGACATACAGGCAGGCCTCAACAAAACCGAAATGGCTCGGCGCCGGTTCAGAGACATCGCAGGCATTGCAGGTCTTGTTTTCAAAGGGTTCCCGGGAAGTCAGCAAACGGAAAAACACCTTCAATCCTCTGCTCAGCTCTTCTTCGATGTTTTTCGCGATTACGAAGCAGATCATTTTCTGTTCAGACAAGCTTTTGATGAAATCATGACCTTTCAGGTGGAAGAGGTACGGCTGCGCAACTCACTGGCGAAAATTCGGGCACAGAAGAAAGTTTTGACCTGCCCCGACCGACCCACACCCTTCTGCTTCCCTATACTTACTGATCGGCTCCGCGAAAAGCTCACCTCCGAAAAACTTGAAGACCGCATCAGGAAAATGACCTTAGCACTCGAAAAATGAATGCCGCCGAAATAAAAATCTCCCTCAACGGAACCACTGCATTTCTGCTGCCGGAGCGCGCCGTATTTTTGCCCCGGAGCGGTGCACTTTTGATTGCAGACGTGCACATCGGCAAGGCCCACCACTTTCGTAAAAACGGAATACCCGTGCCCTCTGCGGGCGACGCAGACAATATCAGCAGACTCGAGGCACTTATCGCGAGAAAAGAGGCCCGCGAAGTTTACTTTTTGGGCGACCTTTTCCACAGCGCGCCGAACGCGGCAGACCGGAGTTTTACCGAATTTCTGGAAAAGCACAGACACATCGGTTTCACCCTCATTTTGGGCAACCACGACATCAATCCGCTGAGGGATTTTTCGGGAGCCAGCCTTCGTGCAGTGGCCTCGGAAGAGAAGGAAGGCTGCTTGCTCACGCATTTTCGCACCGAGCATCCGCGCTTGTTCAACCTGTCGGGGCACGTGCACCCCGCAGTGCGCTTGCGCGGAGCGGGAAAGCAATACATGAAGGTGCCCTGTTTTCGCTTCGATTTTAAGCAGCGGTTCGGGATCTTGCCTTCTTTCGGCAACTTCACGGGTTCACACGTCATCACGCCCGAGAAAGGGACAGGGGTTTTCGTGGTGGCCGGCAACGAAGTAATTCAGGTAAGTTAAGGCAAATCAGGCATACTTGCGGAGTGCGCTGCGTACCTGCTGCACATAGCCGCCGCCGAAAAGGTTTACGTGCACCAAAAGAGGATAAATATTGGCCACCTCTGTTCCCTCCTCCGCGTTCGGCTCAGCCGGATATGCATCAAAATAGGCATTGTAAAATCCGGCGGGGAAACCGCCGAAAAGCTTCGTCATACCCAAATCCATGTAGCGGTGCCCGAAGTACACCGCCGGGTCAAAAACTGCCGGCTTTCCCGCACTGTCCGTGATGAAGTTTCCCGACCAAAGATCACCGTGGAGCGGTGAGGGGTTTTCCTGCGGGAAAAAATCAGACAGCTTCTTTTTGAGCGCGTCAAATGCCCGCACATCTGCGGGAGAAATCAGACCGGAATCACGGGCCCGCTTAAGCTGCGGAGAGATGCGCATTTCCGCAAAAAAGTCAGGCCAACTGTCCGTGCGGGTATTGGTCTGCGGCAAGCTGCCGATGTAATTGTCCTCTTCCAATCCGAAAAAAGGACCCGTGACCCTGTGCATCTCGGCAAGTTTGCGTCCGAACTCCGTCGCGAAACCGGGCTTTTCGGGTGAGGAACGGAGGAACTCTGTCAGCAGCCATGCATTCTCGCCCGTAAGTCCCGTACCGATCACACGCGGAACGGTCAAACTGCTGTTGCGGGAAAGGAACTCCAGTCCCCGCGCTTCTTTTTCAAAAAGACCGGGCAGGCTGTCTGCCTGATTTACTTTCGCAAAAAAACTTCCGGCTGAGGTGTCGATTCGATAGGCGGAATTGATGCTGCCGCCGTGCACCGCACTTACTGAATTGATCAAAGCATTACCGAAACCCGCAGCGGTCAGCGCATCTTCAAGGTCACGACGTATCGGAACGGGCAAGGGCATAAAAGTACAGGGGATTTTGATGTGGATGTATCCGTTGCAGATCAAAAGTAAAGGATGTTCGCAAAACCCCTTGCCGAACTACGGGCGAATCGCTACTTTTGCCAAAATTTCGGGGCCCGTAGCTCAGTCGGTTAGAGCAGCAGACTCATAATCTGAAGGTCGAAGGTTCAATCCCTTCCGGGCCCACTTCTTTCCTCCCCGCCACTTCCTGAAAAGCCACCTGAGGGTGCCGGCAGACGCAGACTTTTGCTGAAGACGTGCAGTATTCGCGCATTGCCTTAAAAAAAATTAAGGTGCATCTGGTGCTTCCGATCATTTTATCCTACATTTGTGACTGTTAGGAGGAGAAATAGGCGCTTTAATCGGAAGAAATCCACAACAACCGACATTCCGATTGCCGAACCGGTTCTCCCTTGACATTGACTACCAATCAAAAACCAAATTAAGTATGCTACCCAACCAAAACGTACCGCACGGCGAGGCTTTTCCTCGTCGTTTCCGCAATTTCATTACGCGCTTTGTCGCTGTTTGTTCAGGGCTTTTCAGCGCCTTGGCGATTTACGCCGGCCCGACTCCCGGGCTTTCTGTGACCGAAACCGAGGTTTTCTATGAAAAAACTTACGGCTTCGCTGAAGATTTCGAGCAGCCGGGCATTGAAAAAATCTGCACTTTCGAAGCCTACGGTACAGCCGCGAACAACCATGCACTGGTATTAAGCCTGCCCGGTATTTCAAACAACCGTTATGACTTCGCTCCCGGCGAGCAGGGCACCATTGCTTTTTTCAGCGACGGAACGGCCCGCCTGACGGGACGTGTTCAGAACAAAGGAGATGCTTCATTAAAATGGGACATCGATTTTTATTTTTCGGACCAAATGGATTGGAGCAGCTGGTCCGGAATGGGCAGAGATTGGAAGAACGAAGGACAAGGCGCCTCCGGCCAACATGAAGATTGGGATTATTTCATTTTCGATCCGAACAAAACCAGCAGCCTGACGGGGGCAGACGGTTTGGCAGGATCTTTCCTCACCATTACACATATGCCGACCGATTACAATTACGGTTTTCAAGTCGGAGAATACGCCAATTGCAAAAACGGCAATGACGGCGCTGCGGTATGGTTTTTCGCCACAGGTGAAGTAGACGGCACACAGGTAACAAATAACCACGGTGACATCAACGTCAATACTTCCTGCAAGGATGTAAACAAGCAATGTCCCCTGGAGACTTATTCATCAAGCGGACATCTGGTATGGTTAAATCAGATCGGTGTCGGAACAGACTGGGTAAACGTACCGGGTCAAAATCTGCTTTTTCTTGAACTAGACAATGACGAAGCAGCCATTTACGGAAAGGTTCAAAACAAAAACAACAATGACCTGAAAATCAATGTGAGTTTTTGGTTCAGTGACAAAGCTGACTGGGATACTTGGTCCGGATTAGGGCGGGATTGGAAAGGCAATTCCTCTAACGTCGGGAACAATTTTGAAAACTGGGATTTCTACACATTTAATCCGAATTTGGCCAGCACCCTGCTCGGTTGCGGACCGAATACCGAAGAGTCCTATCTCATTGCCACACATATGCCTGCAGACTTCAATTACGGTCTTCAGGTAGGTTTGGGTGCAAATGACAAGAATGCAAACGAGGGTCTCTCCACTTGGTTTTTCCTGAACGGAACCTTCTTGGGCGCGCCTGTAAGCAATAAGCAAGGTGACGTAAATGCTACGACCGAATGCCCCGAACCTTTCGAACTTTGCATTGACCCCCCGCCTACCCTCGAATGTCCGGAAGATATCACGATAAATTGCGACGAAAGTACCGATCCTGAAAATACGGGGACGGCTACGTCAAACCGGCCCGACGGCGACTGCCCTGCTGAGGTAATTATCAGCTTCAGCGATGAGGTTCTTGCCGAAGACGGCTGCGTGGGTTCCATCGTCCGAACATGGCAATTAAACGATTCCTACGGAAATGAACTCACTTGTGAACAGACCATTACCGTGACTGATACCACCGCTCCCCTTGCGCCCGAAGCGCCCGAGGACATCACTGTGTCTTGTGAAGACGGTGCGCCCGAAGCGGCCGTGCTGACCGCCATCGATGACTGCCAAGGCGAGATCATCGGTGTACCTTCAGATGAGATCATCGAAGGGGACTGCGCCGGTAACTTTA
>PXBH01000212.1 GCA_003565555.1 Cryomorphaceae bacterium
AGAAGTTCAGAAGTTTGGTTTCATTGAGTTCGTCTACTTTCAGGTCTTTCCTGCGAACCTTTCCCTGATCACTGTCTTTACCTCCGCTGCGGGCGGTGGTGTACATGGAAGCATCCACCTCCGTGGTGTTTTCAATCAAGCGTGAACGGCCGATCCCCATGGGAACGATAGACTCTACGCTGGTGAGGATTTTGTATTCGCACTGTGAAAATGCTTCAACAGCAAAAAAGGTGAAGAGTACACCTGCAAAAATGATTTTTTTAATCATGGCTAAAATTAAAATTAATGAAGGGCCGAATTTATCAATAATATTCTCAATACGTCGATAAAAAAAACCGCCTCGTCGCAAGAGACGAGGCGGTTTTCCATCCGTTCAAACGAGCTTTCAGATTTTGAAGGACAAGCCCAGTGCAAATATCTGTCTGAACTGTGTGCGGGGTCCTCCGCTGTTGGTCACGACGCCTTCGGCATCCGTTACGCGACCGAACTTGATGTCGTCATCATAGATGAGCTGTGTGGTCAGGGTAGTGGCAAGCCATTTGTTCACCTTGAAGGTAATCAGTGTTTCCCAGTTTACATCCACGTTCTGCGGATTCTCCAGATAGTTGGAGAAGAGGTCGAGACGTGTTAGCAAATTGACATTTTCGAACACATCTTTTCTGAACTGAAAACGGGCAAAGGCTCCGAATTCGAACCTTATATTGGTGCCTTCATCCAGTCCGAAAGAGGTCGCCAGTTCATCGACCATTACGATGGAGGTCTTACTCGCGGCCGGGGCGAAGTATGCCGAAAAGGTCTCATTGGGCATGTAGTCGATACCGAGCGAAGCAATCGAGAAAGCGGGCGCGAGGAAGTCGGATACCCTGGGTCCTTCATGCCTGCCGTCTACCACGGCATACCCGGGGGCAAACTGAGTTCGGAAATTGACCAAACCTGTCAAAAAGAACTTTTCGTTTTCTAACCTGTAACCGTACTTGGACAGGAAGTCAATACGGTCGTCCGTTTTGATGAAAGGGTTCCCGTCCTGGCTCAGCAAACCGTACGCAAGGTCGACGGTGGTTTCCCAATTGGACCGCTTGTTCGTGTAAATGGCAAAGAGGCTGGTGACCGCGGTAGTCGATACCGCATCCTGACCTCCGGCGGCCCAGTTGCTGAAATGCGACTGGTTAAAATTCAGGCCGAAAGTACCGCCCAGATTCCACTGCGCGCTGTCGCTGAAGGCTTCCCGCATTGCTGCGCGGCCATCATCGTCGATCAATGTATCGTCGACCTGTGCGGACAGGGCGAAGGGAAATACGGTAATTGCAGCAGTGAAGAATTTTAGTCTTTTTATCATGCCGTAGTGTCGTTTAATTGCTGTGGTAAAATCAATTGTTGTGAACGTGAACATCCATTTGCGGGAAGGGGATTCCGACACCTTCTTTGTCGAATGCCTTCTTCACCTTCTCTTGGAAGTCGAAGTAAATGCCCCAGTAATCTCCCGAGTTTGCCCAAACGCGCACCTTAAAGTTCACCGAACTGTCTGCCAGTTCGGAGAGTACCACTTGCGGCGCGGGATCGGAGAGTACGCGCTCATCCTCAGAGATCAGCCTGTTCAGGATAGACTTGGCTTTGTCAATGTCGTCCGTGTAGCCTATGCCGAATTCCATATCCACCCTGCGCTGCGGCTCCGTGGAGAAATTCGTCAAGCTTCCCGTTGATAAAGGACCGTTCGGGATGATGACTGTTTTGTTGTCGGGCGTTTTCAGAATGGTCGAAAAAATCTGAATCATCTTCACGGTACCCATGTGGCCCTGTGCATCGATAAAGTCCCCCACCTTGAAAGGCTTCAGGATTAAGATGATTACACCGCCTGCGAAGTTTTGAAGGGTACCCGAAAGGGCCAAACCCAAAGCAAAACCGGCGGCTCCGAGAACTGCGATAAAACTCGTAGTTTCGATTCCGATCATCGATATCACGCTGATTACGAGCGCCACTTTGAGCAGTACACTCACTACCGAGGTGAGAAAAGGACGGAGTGAAACATCTACATTTCTTTTTTCCATGGCCCGCCCTACCATCTTGGTAACGGACTTAATAATGCGCAGACCGATCAGGAGAACGATCAGCGCAATGACAATGCGCAATCCGTGGGTCAAGACAAGCTCCCGACCCTGCTCTACATACTCTTCAATTTGTTCAGTTTCCATGATTGTTGGTTTGTATGGTGATTTTGAGGCTGCAAAGGAAGAAAAAAAATGATTACTCCCGAATCGGGAATTCGATTGATCGCCGATTTGGCGACATCCGTCGAAGTCCAATGGCTATAAGTGTCCTTAAGACAAATACTAAGCTTGATGTGATGCGGGGCGGAGGAGCCCGTTTTGTTGAAAACTTAAAGATTCAGCTCTGTGCCGGGGAGTGGTTTCAGGGGCTTATTTCAGCCTTTGAAACCCTGCTTTCCGCTCAAAATTTCAAAATAGAGCTTAAAATCACCGCGGAGCGACATGAGGGGATACTTAAACGTAGCGGGTTTGTTCTTTTCGATAAAGAAGTGACCGATCCAAGCAAAAAAGTAAGCGGTAATCGCGCCGTAAAGAATGTGTAGGGGGTTGAGGCTGATGACCGCCGATGCTACCCAGACGAAAAAGAGGGTGGTACCGATAAAATGAGAAATGCGGGTTCCCTTTTTGCGGTGCTCAGTGAGGTAATACGGGTAAAATTCGTCGAAATTTTTGTACTCTTTTTCCATGTTCGGGGCTATTTCAGATCGTTCAGCACGGCATCGGCAGCTTCGGTCGGGTCACCCGCTTCCGCTGCATTTTTTTTGGCCTTTTCGGCAAATTCTCGGGCCTTACCGGGGTCATCAGCCCGTAGGTACAACGTCGCCGCGAGGAGGGTCTCTTCATAATCTTCATGGTCGATAAAAGGTGCGGCGAGGCCGACCGCTCTTGCGGACAAGTCAGGGTCCGCAGTTTTGGCACCGACCGTGGCTGCAGCCTGCACAGCGATTTTTCCGTCTGCAGTACCTGCCCGCAGGCCGGAAGCCGCAGTTTGCAGGTAGCGGTCCAAGTCATCTGTCATTTGGTAGTAGTACATGGTGTAGCGCAACCTGTAGCGGGGCGCATCTTCCCCCAGAAAGGAGTCGCCCGCACGGAGGGCATTGAAGAGTATTTCTTCATTTCCTTCTTTAATGGCAGTTTTCACATCGTTGAAGACCAAAGCGGCCAGCTTTCCGATGACTTCATCCCTTCCGTACTTTTCAATGAGCGGTTCGCGCAGCTCTGCCATGCGCAAAGCGTACTTGCCCCCGCCGATGAACCGATGCATCACACCCCAGGAAGCTTCGTCGGTGAGGTCCTCCCTGCTGTCCAGCCACCCTTCAACTTCCGCTGCACTCGGATAGGTCCTCTCTTTGTTTTTTCGGAAAGAGTTTCGGTAAAAGTCCGGAAAGTCTCCCTCAAAATCGAGCGGAGCCGGACCCTTCGGGAGGTGAGCGCTTTCAAAGACGGCCTCTTGCACCGCAGCCGTAAAACCTTTCGGCTTCATAAATCCGGACAGTCGCGCAATGAGCTGACCCTCGCCGTCGAAAAACAGATATTGCGGAAATTGCGAGACCCTGTACTTCATCGCGAAATCAATGCCGAAACCCTCTTCCGCATTTATCTTTGCATTGACGAAGCGTTCGTTGAGGTATGCACCCGTTGCACTGTCGGCAAAAGTCTCTCGGTCCATGGTCTTGCACCACCCGCACCAGTCGGTATATGCGTCGATCATGATGTATTTGCGCTCCTCCCGGGCCTCGGTGATCAGGTCGCTGAATGCGCTCTCCCTGAATGCGGTTTGCCCCTGAGCGCCATCAACCGATGCCACCGTAAGCAGCAGCCCTGTCAGCGCACGGGCAGCGATTCGAATTCCGGCATTTACCTTTTCCACAGTTCAAATTTAGGGATTGCAGAGCGATTTTGAATCGCAGGGAAGATTTACCAAATAATCCCAAAAAATTAACTTTGGCACCTTGATTGAACTGTGCAAGACGAACCGTAAGAAACAAGGAAAATGAAAAAATTAGCGTTAAGTGCCGCAATGTCTGTCTTTATCCTTTTCACCGCTTTCGGTCAGTCGGGAGACGAAAATCCCGCGATCGCCAAGTCTATTTTCAAAGGCTTGGAGCCTTCCATGGCGGTTTTGGATGTAGAGTATAAGCATACCGACCTCTTCGGTCAAAGTCTGCCCGGCTTCGGAATAAACATGGGTGTGGTGCTCGGTAAGCACTGGCTCACAGGGTTCACATTCAACGGGGCCGTCACCTCTCAGCTTTCCATGGGGGATCCGCCCGTAGATGTGGTCAATCCGCGCTACAGCTACTTCTACGCGGGTTGGAACAATGAGGTCTTGCTTTTTCCGAACGCCGTAGTGAATGTCTCTTTCCCCTTGAGTTTGGGAGTGGCGGGGGCGACCTTTTCCGACCGCTACCTGCAGGGGTCCATGAATTACAGCGGGCGGATTGACCAAGACTACTTTTTTGCCGCTGAGGCGGGCGTGCGGGTTTCAGTGAATCTCTTCGAGCGTATGGCGCTCAGCGGCGGGGCATCTTATCGCGCCGTGCAGGGTGTCGGCAGCGCGGGCACCGATGATGACTTCAACGCTCCGTTTTTCAATCTGGGACTCCGCTTCAAGTTATTCTGATTTCCTCGCAGTAGCCTCTTGCTTATCTTACGACTGAGGCTCCGGCGTCGCGCCGGAGCTTCGTTTGTCGCCCTGCTTCCGAAGGATCAAAAAGAGAAGATTACACCCATACTCGGCAGTACGGGTAGTTGGTCTACCCGGTCGCCCGAGATCCGGTCTACGTAAAAAATATTTTGACGGTCGTAGATGTTGGTGACGCTCAACACCGCTTCCAATGAGCTGTGGTCGCTGAAGAGGAAGGTGCGCTTCAGGGTAAGGTCTAAGCGGTGGTAGTCGGGGAGTCTGCCTCGGTTCAGCCCCGCATACTGCAATGCCGGGTCTGTGGCATTGGTCTGCGTGATATTGGTATTGATACCGTCGGCAAAGGTCTCCTGAAGGTAGAAGCCCTGGTTTTGGGTAAAGGGAAATCCGCTTCCGTAGTTCCATCGTCCGTTGATTTCCCACAATTCTCCCTCGCCGAACTTGTAGGCGGCCACCAAGTTTACATTGTGTCTTCTGTCAAAGATGGGGCTGTATTCAGTGATTCCGTCCCAGCGGTCGATTTTGGAGAGGGAGTATACGGCATACAGGTAGAGCTTTCGCGCTTCGTATTTTAACGTGAAGTCCACACCGCGGGCCAAGCCGGTTTCTACGGTGTATTCCCGAACGAAGATTTGATCCGTACCGGGGGGTGCCGAGGTCCGCTCGAAAATTCTGTTTCGGTTGATGTCGGTAAGCTGTCTGAAGTCCTTGATATAGCCCTCTACATTGGCCGAAAGGCGGCGGTTGAAGTCGTACTCAAAACCAAAGAGATAGTGGTTTGCCGTTTGGAGGGAATTGTTGACATCGCGCACACTGCCGTCCTGCATGGCCAGGGTATTCGGGATGGCCTCGGGGGCAATAAGGAATCCCGCGAAGAGGTTTACCACGTCCCGGTCCGAATTTGCCGCGATCAGATTTTGTGAGTAACGCCCCCCCGCGGCTTTCAGACGAAATTTTTCATTCACCAGGTATTTTGCGCCGAGGCGGGGCTCGGGTCTGAAAACTTTGATGGTACTGTAGTTGTGCAAGCGCAGCCCAATGTCCGCAATGAAGCGGTCCGTCTTGAGTTTGTAATTTCCGTAAAAAGCGAATTCCGTATTGCTGCCCGCCTGGGTGAGCCTGCGGCCCACGGGACTCGTGTACGTGAAGTCCGTGCTGAATGAAACCACCTCCAGACCGTAGCTCAATTCGTTTTCTCCGGAGATCGCTTTGAAGTCGAGTCCGAAATTGAAATTGGAAATTTCACTCGTGCGCGGCGCGAGAAAAATTTCGCCCCCGTCTTCGGCATCTGAACCTAATATGCGCGATGTACTCTGTTCAATAAGGGTGATGTCGTAATTCGTCGCGGCCAGGTGTCCCGAAACCAAAATCGGCGAGCCGGGCAGGGTGACCATAAACTTACCCCCGCCTCCGTAGGCATTCCAGTCGATGCTCGACAATTGCTGGAAGCGCACTTGGTCCCTGAAGTTGAACCCGAAAAGGCTCGCATTGCTTCCCCCTTCGGAATTGAAGGAGACCTTCCCGTACAGGTCGGTAAAGCTGAAAGGGAGCCCGTCTTCGCTGATGTGGTTGTAAAAGAGCTTCGAACTCTCATCGAGATAGGAGTGTTTTGCCGAAAGGATGTAAGAAATGGATCCGGCACCTTCATTGGTTTGGCGCATGAGCGGGCCTTCAATCAGTGCATTTGCCAGAAAGGTGGTCGCACCTATTTTTCCCGTGGTTCGCCGTTTGTTTCCGTCTTTGATCGTGATGTCCATCACGGAGGAGGATCGGCCGCCGTAGCGCGCTCCGAACCCCGCGGTGTACACATCTGCACTTCGGATAATGTCGGTATCAAATACCGAAAAAAGCCCGATGCTGTGGAAGGCGTTGAAGAGTACCATACCGTCGAGCAGGACGAGGTTCTGTACGGGACTTCCCCCGCGAATGAAGAGCTGTCCGCCCTGATCACCGGTGAAGATGACCCCGGGCAAAATTTGCATGTACTGGGCGAGATCTGCCGTACCTCCCACGGTGGGTATCTGCCTGATGTCTTTCGGGGTGGCTCGGGTTACGGCCATGGTCACATTTGACAGGCGCTCCTGTCGGTCGGCAGAAATTTCGACCGTTTCCATCTGAACGGATGATTTTTTCAGGAATAGGGTTACATCCAAAATTCTGTTGGGTGAGACTTCAATTTCTTTGCGCAGCGTGTCGAAACCGAGATAGGTCACTTCGAGAATATACGCACCTGCCGGCACATCTGTAATCGAAAAATAACCGTTCAGATCTGTGGAAGCGCCCTTTGAGGTTCCCTGTAGGTAGGCATTGGTGTAGATTACCGGTTCTCCCGAGGCCTCTTCGTATACGAATCCTCTTACTGTTCCCGTTTGTGCTTGCACTGCGATCGAAAGGATCGCTGTGGTGACCAGCAGCAGGATGCTTGGCGTATATCTCATAAAAAACTGAAGAAACGGCATTGAAAAATGAGCGCTAAAGTACAACTATCCTGCAAAGCGAGCGCATGCCTTTCGGTCGCTTTTATCTTTGGGATTCAAAGAATGCCTGCACTCCGTCATAACCGGAGTATTCTTGCTGTCAGCTCTTTCACAAGCGCTCCGCCGTCCGAACCGGTACTTCCCACCCCTTTGGCCTTCAAATCTGTTTCATGCAAAATCTCCAAAGCGCCTACCACCTGCTTCAGGTTGTAACGCCTTGCGGCGTCGCGGTACTCGCCGATGAAGAAGGGGGGAATACCCATTTTTCCCGCCAGGGCGTAATCGTTTCCCTTTTCGGGAGATTCGTGGTAGATGGCGATCTTCTTAAAATACCCGTACATATTGCTCACTGTCGGGATGATGTTGTGCTCCTTTTGGTTTGAGGCAAAGTAGTTCGCAATCTTCAGTGCTTTTGCGGAATCGCGCATTCCCACGGCGCGGTTGAATTCAAACACATTGAAGTCCTTGCTGATGCCGATATGTTTTGATACATCTGCGTCGGTGACAGTACCGCGGTCGCGGCACATGAGGGCGAGCTTCTCAGCCGCTGCGGTCAGCCGGATGAGGTTGGTGCCGATGTGGTCTGCGATCATGGCTGCGGCCTTGGGCTCGATGGCGATTTTTCGGCTTTTGCACATCTGTTCGATGGCCGGGATGAGCTCCCGATCGGAGATTTTCACGCTTTCAAACACTTCGCCTGATTTCACGGCTTCCTTGTAGAAAGCAGTCCGCTTATCCAAGGTTTTTTCCTTAAGGCAAATCACAACGACGGAAGTGCTCACAGGATTTTTCAGGACGGGGAGCAAATCATCCCACTTTCGCCACACCTGGGCTTCTTTGGCAATGATCAGCAGGTGAGGTGCCATCACAGGATACTGCCGCGCTGCAGAGGCCACTGACGAAGGCTCGGTATCGTGTCCGTAAACAACGGTTTGGTTGAAATCCCGCTGCTCCGGTTCGAGCACCTTTTCCGCGAAAGCGTTGGTGAGAAGGTCTACGTAATAAGGTTCCTCGCCGTGCAGCACGTAGAGCGGTTTGAACTTCTTTTCTTCAATCTCTTTGAGCAGGCGCTTTACATCGGTGAGCACCTCTTGGTGTTTACGTTTTTTAGCTGCCATATCAGAATTTCAGGTGCCGCACGGAGCGGCCGTCGGTGGCGAGTTCTTTCATCGCGCCTATGCCGATTTTGATGTGAATGTCCACGTAGTTTTTGGTTACATTTTGATCACTGTTGATGGTTTTTACCCCCTCAGCCACCATAGGCTGGTCCGTGACCAGAAGCAGGGCCCCACAGGACAGCTTATTGGCAAATCCCGCGGTGAATAAAGTCGCCGTTTCCATGTCAATGGCCATGCAACGCGTTTTGCGCAAGTATTTTTTGAATTTTTCGTCGTGCTCCCACACGCGACGGTTGGTGGTGTAGACCGTACCGGTCCAATAGTCTTGTCCGAAATCCCGCACCGTACTGGATATGGCCCTTTGCATCGCAAAAGCCGGCAGGGCGGGCACTTCCTTCGGCAGGTAATCCATGCTGGTTCCTTCCCCGCGCACGGCGGCGATGGGCAGGATGAAATCACCCACCTTGTTCTTTTTCTTCAGCCCTCCGCACTTGCCCAGAAAGAGTACAGCCTTCGGGCTGATGGCGCTGAGAAGGTCGCAAATGGTAGCCGCGTTCGCGCTGCCCATGCCGAAATTGATCATACTCACTCCGTCTGCGTGGGCACTGGGCATAGCTTTGTCCTTTCCTACGGATTCCACTTCGTGAAATTCGGCGAAGCGGTCCACGTAATCAGAAAAATTGGTGAGCAATATGTATTCGTTGAAGTCTTTCAAGGGTACACCCGTATATCGCGGGAGCCAGTTTTCGACGATTTCCTGTTTTGTTTTCATCGCGGTGCTTCTTCTGTTAGATTCGTATTCTTTCGGTGCTGCGGGGCATGCGGATTCGTTGGTCCGATTACTCCCGCTCGGTTATTCCTTTCGATTGCCGGGCAAAAGATCGCAATTTTCGGGCGGAAGCCATGTAAAGGTTGGGTTATGCTTTGCTGCTTTATTTTATTCGGCACCTTCGCACCGCACATGTTAGCTCCTGCAGTGTCCGAATCT
>PXBH01000161.1 GCA_003565555.1 Cryomorphaceae bacterium
GCGGATACGGCGCCCTCGAGCACAATACTTCCACGGTTTTCGTTCTTCCCGAGGCCCCGGTCTCCGCGCTTTCGCAAACCATAAAAGACGTCACGGCCCACGAATTTTTTCACATCGTGACCCCGCTCAACATCCACTCGGAGCACATCCACGATTACGACTTTATGAATCCGCAAATGAGCAAGCACCTCTGGCTCTATGAAGGCTGCACCGAATACGCCGCTCAGCACGTACAGGTAAAACAGGGCCTTTCCGGAATTGATGATTTCCTGAAGGTGATGCGCGCCAAAATGATGGCCGCCGAGCGGTTTGACCTGAGCATTCCCTTCACGGAAATCAGTACCGGCGCCCTTGACGAGCACAAAAAGCAATACCCGAACGTGTACCAGCAGGGCGCCCTGATCGGGATGGCCCTCGACCTCAAGCTGCGCAAACTGAGCGACGGCGCCTACGGTATTCAAGACCTGATGCGCGATCTCAGCCAAGCCTACGGACAGGACCGGCCCTTCCGCGACGATGCGCTTTTTCAAGAGATCGGGCGCATCTCCGGTTTTCCGGAAACGGAGGAATTCCTGAACCGCCACGTGGCCGGAGCGGAGCCCCTCCCCTACGCCGAGCTCTTGCAACCCTTCGGCATCCTCTACGCCGACACCCTGGTGCGAAATGAAATCTCCGCGGGCGGCATCCGCATGGGCTACAACCCGCGCAGAGCGTCGATGGTGGTGGCCTCTACGGCCTCGGCCGATGAATTCGGAAAATCGCTCAACCTCTCTGTGGGTGATGAAATAGAAGCATGGGACGGGCGCGAAACAGACCTCGACAATTTTGAAGCGGTGATCAGCGAATTTAAGCAGCGCCGCAAACCCCGCGATAAGTTCAAAGTGAAAGTGAGGCGCAAAGCCAATGATTACAAGACCGAAACCGTGAAAGTGCGCGCCGCGGAAACCGAGCGTGTGCGGTACCGTGTATTGGAGCCCGTGTCCGAGCCTTCGCCGGAGCAGACGGCCCTCCGAAAAGCGTGGATCGGACAATGAGCCTTCCGGAAAATTCACCCTACAGCCCTCCCGCTCTTTTTTCGCGGAAAGCGGCGGTATCCGGGGCTTCGCTTCAGGAAAAAAACGACCTTGCAAAAGCCGTTTTGCGGCAGCTTGAGAAAGACTTTTCCCTGCAGGGCATGCCCCTCATTCTTCCCGAATCGGTGCCGCCTTACGGCAAACTTCTGGATCTTCTGGCCGAGCACCTGCATTCGGAAGGGATTGACAGAGGTGACAAGCTCGCCCGGCTGCTTTACCAAATCGATCTCGATGAAAGAAAGGTCAGAAAGCTCCTCGCCGATTCCGCACCGGAGGACACCCTCCGCGCATTGGCCCGTGAAATGGTGCACCGCTGCTGCGAAAAGGTGGTGATGCGTGCCAAATTTTCTTAACCCTCAAAGCCCCGTTTACGTTGAGAAGGTAAGGGATGCAGGCAAGTCCCTGCCTCACATAGAAAATGCCTAACGGGCCATTGTCCGAAACTCTCCGCCCCGCAGAAGCAGAGCGATTTTAAAATGTTATTTTTGCAGACCTGTCTGTGACAGAACCCGAAAACTTATGGATAAATACTCCTTTATCGGCAATACCTCAACAGAATGGATTGAGGACCAATATGAAAAGTTCAGAAAAAATCCCGAAAGTGTTCCCGGCGACTGGGCCCATTTCTTTGCGGGGTTTGAATTTTCGCGGCAGCGCTACGACGGCGAGGACGAACTCCCGGACAATGTTGTCAAAGAATTTCGCGTACTCGATCTGATCCACGGATACCGATCGCGCGGCCATCTCTTCACCAAAACCAACCCTGTACGGGAACGCAGAAAATATACGCCGACCCTCGACCTTGAGAATTTCGGACTCGGAGAGGAGGATTTGGACACCGTATTTCAGGCGGGCGAAGAAATCGGTATCGGAGCTGCAAGCCTGCGTGAAATTGAGAACTATCTCAAAGCGACCTACTGCGAGAGCATCGGGATTGAATACAACTACATCCGCCATCCGGAGCGTGTAAATTGGCTCCGCGACAACATTGCGCTGAATAACCGCCCGAAGTTCACCGTCGAGGAGAAGCGCATCATCTTCAACATGCTCAATCGGGCCACGGCATTTGAGCAATTTGTACAGAAAAAATTTGTGGGTCAAAAGCGCTTTTCAATGGAAGGTGCCGAATCACTCATGCCCGCCCTGCACGCCTTGGTGCAGCGGGGATCGCGCTACGGCGTGAAGGAGATGGTATTCGGCATGGCCCACCGCGGACGGCTCAATATTTTGGGCAATATTTTCAAGAAGGAATTTAAGCGCATCTTCAGCGAGTTTGAGGGCAAGCAATTTGAAGATGACGGCATCGATGAGTTTGACGGGGATGTGAAGTACCACCTCGGCTACAGTACCGTGATCAAGAGCGATGACGGGAAGCCCGTACGCGTGACCATGGCACCCAATCCCTCTCACTTGGAAGCTGTAGACCCGGTGGTTCAGGGATTGGCACGGGCCAAAATCGACAACGAGCTCCACGACGAGCACAACATTCTCCCCATCCTGATACACGGTGACGCCGCCATAGCGGGCCAGGGCGTGGTCTATGAAGTCATCCAGATGGCCCAGCTCAACGGATACCGCACGGGAGGTACCATCCACATTGTGATCAACAATCAGGTGGGCTTCACCACCAACTACCTCGACGGCAGGTCCTCGACCTACTGTACCGATGTGGCCAAAGTGACGCTGAGTCCCGTATTTCACGTGAACGGCGACGACATCGAAGCCGTGGTGCAAACCCTGCTCATCGCATTTCAGTACCGCCAGGAATTCGGGCGCGATGTATTTGTCGACTTGCTTTGCTACCGCAAATACGGGCACAATGAAGGTGATGAGCCCAAATTTACCCAGCCCAAGCTCTACGATATTATTGCCAAACACCCCAACCCGCGGGAGATCTACAAAAAAGAGCTGCTCGAGGAAGGCGTGATTTCCGAAAAGGGCATCAAGAAAGTACAGGACAAGTTTGATAAACTACTTGAAGACCAGTTTGATCAGGCCAAAGAAATCCCGAAGAACTACGTCCGTAATTTTATGGAGGATACTTGGGCCGATATGGTTTTCGCACGTCCGATGGACTTTGATAAATCGCCCGATACCGGGTATAACCTTGACAAATTACGTGCCCTCGCCGAAAAATTCAACACCCTGCCGGAAGACAAGAAGTTTTTCCGGAAGGTGAACAAGCTCATGAAGGACCGCCTGAAGATGGTGGAGAATGACCGGCTCGACTGGGCCATGGGAGAAATGCTGGCCTATGCCACGCTTCTCGAGGAAGGCCACCCGGTGCGAATTTCGGGGCAGGACGTAGAGCGCGGCACCTTCTCTCACCGCCACGCGGTGATCAAAACCGAGGATGCCGAAGAAACCTACCTTCCGCTGAACCACCTGAGCGAAACCCAGGGCAAATTCAGCATATACAACTCCCTGCTCTCCGAGTACGGCGTGTTGGGATTTGAGTACGGCTATGCCTTCGCGACCCCGAACGGACTCACGGTCTGGGAGGCCCAATTCGGCGACTTCTTCAACGGAGCGCAAATCATGATCGATCAGTTCATCAGCGCCGCCGAGATCAAATGGCGGGCCATGAACGGCCTCGTCATGCTCCTGCCCCACGGATATGAGGGGCAAGGTTCGGAGCACTCAAGTGCGCGTATCGAGCGCTTCCTGCAGCAATGCGCGGAGTACAATATGCAGGTGTGCAATGCCAGTACTCCCGCCAACTACTTCCACCTCCTGCGCAGACAGCTCAAGCGACAGTTCAGGAAGCCCCTCGTGGTCTTCACCCCCAAGAAATTGCTGCGCTATCCCAAGGCCGTGTCCTCCCTTTCGGAAATGGCGGAGGGCCGGTTTCGCGAAGTCATCGACGATCCGGATGCAGAGGTGAAAGACGTTGACACCGTGGTATTCTGCTCGGGAAAATTCTACTACGAAATTCTCGAGGAAAAAGAAAAAACCGAAAGCGGAGAGAATATGGCGGTGGTGCGTTTAGAGCAGCTCTACCCGCTTCCGCTGAAACAGCTTCAAGCCGTGATAAAGCGATACAGCAAAGCCAAACACTTCATTTGGGCCCAGGAAGAACCGGCCAATATGGGGGCTTGGTACTACATGGCGGTCAATTTCCGCGAGGTCGATCTGAAATGCATCGCCCCGGTGGCCACCGCCGCACCGGCTCCCGGATCCTTCCAAACTTGGGCACAGCGACACCAAGACAACCTGGACAATCTCTTCAAGTTTGCCAAACAACCTGTAAAATAACCCCCTTCCATGTTCGAAATGAAAGTGCCCAGCCCGGGCGAATCTATCTCTGAAGTTGAAATTGCACAATGGCTCGTTTCCGACGGAGACTACGTAGAAAAAGACCAAGCCATCGCCGAAATCGACTCGGATAAAGCGACCCTCGAACTTCCCGCCGAGAAAGCGGGAGTAATCACCCTCAAAGCCGAAGAAGGCGATACAGTAGCCGTGGGAGACGTGGTATGCCTCATCGATACCGATGCGGAAAAACCGGAAGGCGACAGTGATGATGCCGCCGACGAAAAAGAGGACAAGAAAGAAACGGAGGAGAAGGAAAAAGAAGACAAGGAGGGAGAAGAGGAGGAAAAGAAAGACGCCGACAAGGACAAAAAATCCGAGAAGGACGGGGATACGGAGAAAAAAGAATCCGACAGCGCTGCATCGGACGGGAAAACCAAGCACGCTTCCGGGCACCCTTCACCCGTGGCTCGAAAGATGATGGAGGAGAACGGCATTCAAGCCTCGCAGGTAAAAGGCACCGGCGCGGGCGGGCGCATCACCAAGCAGGATGTGGTCAATGCAATGGCCGCCGGCTTCGAAACCGAAACCGTTGCAGGATGGGGCGGCACACGCGATACCGAGCGAAAACGCATGAGCGTATTGCGCCGCAAAATTGCCGAAAGGCTGGTGGGTGTGAAGAATGAAACCGCCATGCTCACTACCTTCAACGAGCTGAACATGAAACCCGTGATGGACATGCGCAGCAAGTACAAAGAGATTTTCAAAGAGCACCACGGCACAAGCCTGGGCTTTATGTCCTTTTTCACCAAGGCCGTCACGGAGGCGCTGAACCAATTCCCTGCGGTAAATGCACAGATCGACGGAAACGAGATCGTCTACCACAACTACGCCGATATCGGTATTGCGGTGAGCTCACCTAAGGGACTCATGGTACCGGTACTCCGCAACGCCGAGCAGATGACCCTCGCCGAAATCGAATCAGAAATCAAACGCCTTGCGGTAAAAGCCCGCGACGGCAAAATCTCCATCGACGAGATGCAGGGAGGCACCTTTACCATCACCAACGGGGGTGTATTCGGCTCCATGATGAGTACGCCCATCATCAACCCGCCGCAAGCGGCTATCCTCGGCATGCACAACATTACCGAGCGTCCGATGGCGGTAAACGGGAAGGTAGAAATTCTGCCCATGATGTACTTAGCCCTGAGCTATGACCACCGCATCATAGACGGAAAGGAATCCGTGAGTTTCCTTGTGACAGTGAAGGAAATGCTGGAAAATCCCGAGTCCATGATCTTCGGCGGAAAGAGCCCGGCAGAAGTCCTGCTTGGACTTTAATCCTCCGCGGCCCGCAGTCTTTGCGAGAAATATTGAAAATGCCGCAGGCCGCATCATGCGAGCGGCGTTGACTGAGCGATGGCCCCTGAGCGAAGCCGAAGGCAGCCGAAGTCCGCGAGCAAATGTGAGCGCAGCGAACACCGCGCCCTGCCACGCCCTGCGCCTTTGCGCATTTGCGAGAAAAAAACTGCGAGCGATGGTGACTGAGCGGAGCCGAAGTCAGCGAACACCCCCTCACACCTTGGTTTTCAAATGACTCACCAAGACCTCCAAGCCCTTATCAAAGCTTTCATTGTTGGTGACAATCAAGTCCGAGCGGTCGCGGTACGGCCTCAGATAACTTCGATAACACGGCATCACATGATGTTCCCAACGGTAGAGCACATCATCGGCCGGGTAGCCGCGCTCTTCCGCGTCGCGCTTCAGGCGGCGCTCAAGTTTGATATCGTCACGGGCGTCAATGTACACCTTCAGATCGAGCATCTTCGCGAGTTCGGTGAAGTGAAAAACGAAGAGCCCTTCAATGACCGTCACGGGGGCCGGCGCCACTTCTACCTCAGAGGCGACTGCAGCGGCATTGTTGAAGGTATATTCCGGTCTGACCACTTTCTTTCCCGAGGCCAGCACCTGCAGGTCACGGTAGAGTCCCGAGCGGTCTATGGCTTCAGGAAGGTCAAAGTTAATGTTGCCGAGTGCATCGCGGGTTTGAAACTCTTTGTCGATGTAATAATTGTCTTGGGAAATCACAGCGATTTCTTCCGGTGCGAAATTTGATTTGAGCGCCCTGAGAAAAGAAGTTTTCCCCGATGCACTTCCCCCCGCTATCCCGACAAAATATGGCATCCTTTTAATCGTTTTAACCTTCTGCTTCCGCAAAAATATGTAATTTCCGACCGTGAGAGCGCACGCATTTCGTATTCTTTCCCTTCCCGCATTTCTGCTTGCTGCGGTATTTCTCTTCCCGGCTGCGGGAGATGCCTTTGCCCAGCAGCAGACCTACAGCAAGCGCAGGCAAGATGCGATGAACTTCACCCAGCGCGGGGAGCTTGCCATGCGCGGCGGCAACTTCAACCTGGCCTACGACCACTATACGGCCGCCATAGAATCCGACCGCAATTATGCCGAAGGCTACATGAAGCGCGCTCTGCTGCTGCAGCGCATGGGCCGCTATGAAGAGTCGATGGTGGATTACAATAAAGCCATCGAGCTCAACCCGTACAGTGAAGTGTACTACGATCAGCGCGCCAAACTGCAAATTTTACAAAGCGATTTTAAAGGGGCCATCACAGACCTCGACAATGCCCTCAAGCTAAGCCCGTACAACAATACCCTGCTGGAAGCCCGGGCCATTGCTAACCTCCAGAGCAATGAGTTTCAAGGAGCCCTGGAAGATTTCGACTTTATCCTCGATATGAACCCCTCAGATACCATTACTTATCTGAACAGGGCCATTGCCCTCACCCGCATGGAAGACCTCGAAGGAGCGCTCAGCGACATCTATACCGCCGACTCCCTCAGCCCGAACAGCGAACTGGTATACGACATCAAAGGACTTACCCTTATGCACTTCGGAATGCTCGACGATGCCATGCGCGCTTTCAACCGGGCCATAGAAATCAACCCCCGTTTTTACATTGCTTACTACAACAGGAGCGTGGTTTGGAAGAAATTCGGCGAAATCGAAAAGTCCATCGAAGACCTCAACGTGGCCATCAGCCTGTACGAAGATTTTCCGAATGCACACTTCAACCGTGCCATAGCCAATAAGCTGCTCGGAAATGAAGACGAGGCGGTCAAGGATTACAACAAAGCAGTGGAGGTAAAAAGTGACTTTACGGAAGCGCTTTACAACCGGGGTATGACCAAAAGTCTTTTGGGCGATTACGGCTCTTCGCTGACCGACATCACCCTCGCCATTGAACAAGACCCGACCGACGCTCAATTGTGGAACAAAAGGGGCAATCTCCGGGCGTTCTTCGGAAAGTACGTCGACGCCATTCGGGATTTTGATATGGCTTTAAAGTTGGATAAAAACTATACCGAAGCCGTTTACAACCGCGGTGTAACACGGATGATGGCCCACAACAGCCTGGAAGGTTGCCGTGACCTTCAGCGCGCTGCAGAGATGGGCCACATCGATGCTGAAGAGAAACTTCGGTATTTCTGCTCGGGGATTAAGTAAAGGCGATCCGTAAGGTCGGGTACCGGCGTTGCACTCGGACTGAAAACGGTCCCTTCGACAGGCTCAGGACAGCGCATTGACCTTAGTCAACTCCCCGCCCGTACCGGTCGAGCGGGCCCGCTTTTCAGACCTGCGCGCGCCGCACTGTAAAGCACTATGATCCGGCCACTTGACAAAACGGACAGAATCTAAGTAAAGGCGGTCAGGCCCTACGTACATCTGAGATTTTTCCTGACTTCCGAAATTTAACACCCGTCTTTTTGATCAGCTCCGTGGTCACCTTCACATTTTGGCTTCTGATATCACATTCTGATTGCTTTACAGCTTTATAGACTGATGAAAGCGGGCAGAATTATCGGTGCGGCTGTCGCCGCGGGTTTGTTTCCACCTTATCTTGACATAAGGTGGAGCCAACTAAGCGTAAGCGATCTCATCCATGCGGGCTTTCGTTGGTCGCAGCGAGAGATCGCCCGCTGAACAGCACCCGCCTCGGATAATTCGATGCATTTCGCGGTTGGCGTGTTCAAAAAAATGCCGTGCTTCTTTTTTGCGGACTCTATGATGGATCGCCCGCCGGCCGCCGCCCGAATAAGGATACGGGCAGTCGGGGGCTGATGATGCCCGCTCAACGTCTTAACGAGTTTTAAAACAAGGTTCTGCAAGCCGGGAGGCGATCTCTCCCTTCGGTCGAAATGACAGCGGCCCTTTTTATCCGGAGGGCCGGGTAGGGGGTGAAATTGGGGCGGCGCAGCCGCCCCAATTTCCCCCCCTACCCGGCCCCAAACCCCACGGTGCGACCCGCCATCTCGCCGTGTCCGTATGGAACCGAAGGGAGAGATCGCCCGCTGAACAGCAACGACCTCGGGGCAACCCGTATGTACTTTCGGGACCACACATTTGTCGAGAAGGGACGTTCCGGTATCAGGGTGACCGCCCATACCGACTTGCTTCGCATCGTGAGGTCCTTAAAAAATCAACAATGACCGAATAACTTAAGGCCATGCAGTACGCATCGAGTCCTGTCACGCCCTTCCGCCACAGCGCCGTCTGCAAAATTTCACCGGCTGATAAAGTCAAAAACATCCCCGCCACGCCGTCCGTTCCGAAAAATTTCTGCCATTCCCCGGGCGCGGCCCGTGACCCATACGGGTTCCCTGCGGTCATTGACACAGCGATAACCCTTCCCCAAAAGGGGGCAGGGATTTTTTGACGTAACAATCTTCTTTTTATCCCTTGTTTTCTGTAGATAGGAAAAACCATTCAACTAAATATCCGGTCAAAAAATCATGGGTGGTTTGGCCGACGAGGAGTTGATCAGGAGTACCCCGGTGTCTGCCAAAATTCTTGCCCGAACCGAACTCCATTCGGGGCGGGCCTGCCCGAATCGGTTTGAGAAAACCAAGGCGGGCCTGCCC
>PXBH01000167.1 GCA_003565555.1 Cryomorphaceae bacterium
CGGGATCCACATTATCAACGGCGAGGTAGTATCGCCCGTACCGGAAATTCTGATCACACTCAAGGATGAGAATCCCTTCCTGCTGATGGATGAGCCTGCGGATACGGCGTTTTTCAAAATCTTCGTTGCGCGGCCCGGCGGTGAATTTGAGCGGGTCTTTTTCGCCGCTCACACGGGGCAGCACTTTATAGATTTCATTCCCGCAGCGGACGAACGCAATAAGCCGAAAATCCTTTACCGCCCTACCTTCAATAACGACGGTAAGCACCGCCTGCTCGTACAGGCTTCCGACAAATCGGGGAACGCGTCGGGAAGCATCGATTACCGGATCGACTTCGAAGTAATCAACCGCTCCACTATCACGGAGGTGCTCAACTACCCCAACCCCTTCACCACGAGCACACAGTTTATCTTTACCCTGACAGGGACAGCCGTTCCCGACGAGTTTAAAATTCAGATCATCACCGTTTCCGGAAAAATCGTGAAGGAGATCACCCAAGCCGAATTCGGCCCGATCAGAATCGGCAGAAACATGAGCCAATACCGCTGGGACGGACGCGATGAGTACGGCGACCGATTGGCAAACGGGGTGTACCTCTACCGTGTGGTAGCGCGCCTCAACGGCGAGAGTATTGAATTGCGCGACGGAGGCGCGAGTCAGTATTTTAATCGGGGGTTCGGTAAGATGTTTTTGATGCGGTGAGGGGACGCGGAGGGCTTGTTAGAATTGGCAATATGCAATAGGCAATATGCAATTCCTGCCCGAACTCCGGAGCATTAGCGGAGGAGGCGGGAGCAATAGGCAAGCCTGCCCGAATCCGTAGGAGGCGGGCCTGCCCGAACTCCGGAGCTTTTCATAGGAATCTCAAAAAATTAATTATCATTGCTTTTCGTTTTAACACCTTTTACAAATCCTCACCATGAAAACCTTGTTAACTGCACTTGTCACATGTGCAATTTTCGGCCTCACTTCGATACCGGTTTCTGCTCAGTTGCTAACGGTCGGTAAAGACAGAAACGACTTTAAAGATTTCAAAGGGAGCACTCTTTATGTAACCGCCACGGGACACCAAGGGATGGACCAAGCGCTCAAAGAAGCATTCGAAACCTATTGGACGTACACCCCCGTGGAATTCCTGCCGGAGAACTACGATACCGAAGAGGCCTTTAAAGATGAGTCGAAATACTTCTTCGCTTTCATCACAGTCACAAAGACTTCAGGCAGCACAACGACTTTCTCCCGAACAACAGATAACCTGACGCTCTTCCGGGGCCACAAGAAAGGTTTTGACAAAATGGATGCCCGAAACTTTCTCTTCGGTATGCCTCGGGCACATTACGGCAATGAAGATGACTTGGGGGATATGGTGTACAGAATCAAGCCGTTTATCAAGTACATGAATGATATATTCACGGCAATGGACGAAGAAAAAAGTACGCTGAGTACGCCGATGGGAAGGGCAAAATGGCAGGAAGAAACCTTTCCCGTCCGCGACGGACGACTGGAGTCCAAAACGCTGCTCATTCCTTACAGCTTTGTGAAGCCGGACGACGTAGGCGACGTAAAGCGCGCCGGTGCTCAGGGCAGAAGGTGGTCTTCCTCCCTCGACATTCAGGGTATCGAAAAGGTGTATCCGCACAGATTTGAAGTGGTTTCGGATGAGGAGATAGGTAAGGCCATTGCCGAAAAACGGGCCGGCACCGCGGTTTTGCTGCCGATTATCAGCACGACCAAGGTGGTTTTCGTGATCGATACCGAGAACTATGATGTCCTTCACACGGATATTTCGGCCTCGGGTCTGGCCATGAAAAAGAAGGATTTCAAGGCCATCACGAAATAAGGATGTGAGAGAACACCTTGCCGAATTCCTCTGCTGAATGCAGAGCTTAGGTCGGTGAGGCTTTTTGTACTCCCGTAAAACTTCTGAGCCTTCAAATGGTGAGGTCGGGTTCCTATGTGGTATACGTTCATTTAAGGGGAGACCGTTTTGGGATTTTGACATCGCACAGCCGTCTCAAGAAGGTGCGAGTCAGTGCGGGGTCTGATTATGGAAGGAGACCCTTCTAATTCGTACCTTTGCGGCTGAATTTTCCCAAGGTTTAAATCTCATTCATGGAATCATACGACATTGTAGTTATCGGCTCAGGACCGGGGGGCTATGTGTGTGCGTTGCGCGCCGCCCAGCTCGGATTCAAAACAGCACTCATTGAAAAATACAGCACCCTCGGAGGCACCTGCCTCAACGTGGGATGCATCCCGTCCAAAGCATTATTGGACAGCTCGGAGCATTATTTCAACGCTGCGCACAATTTTAAGGAACACGGCATCGGTCTCGAAAAGCTCAAGGTAGACATGCCCCAAATGATCAAGCGCAAAAATGCGGTGGTCGAACAAACGACGAAGGGCATCAACTACCTCATGGACAAGAATGAAGTGAAGGTGTACCACGGACTCGGCAGCTTTGAGGACGAGCATACCGTGAAAATCACAAAAGACGACGGGGAGGAGAAAATTTCCGGAAAGCATATCGTGATTGCCACCGGCTCAAAGCCGAACTATTTCCCGGGTATGGAGCCCGACAAGGAGCGGATCATTACCAGCACTGAAGCCCTGGATCTTACCAAAGTGCCAAAATCCATGGTGGTGATCGGCGGGGGCGTAATCGGCCTGGAACTCGGATCGGTATATGCCCGCCTCGGCACCGAAGTGGAGGTAGTAGAATTTATGGACCGCATCATCCCCACCATGGACAGCGCCATGAGCAAAGAGATGATGAAGGTCTTGAAGAAAGAGGGGATGAAGTTCAACTTCAAGCACAAGGTGCAAAAGGTAGAGAACACCGGAAAAGGCGTAAAAGTGACTGCCTTGGACCCGAAGGAGAAAGAAGTGACTTTCGAAGCCGAGTACTGCTTGGTATCGGTGGGCCGCAAGCCCTATACAGAGGGCCTCGGATTGGAAAATATCGGGATCAAAACCGATGACAAAGGCCGCATCGAAACCGACGAGCACCTGCGCACTTCCGTTGACCACATCTATGCCATCGGCGATGTGGTAAAAGGAGCCATGCTGGCCCATAAAGCGGAAGAAGAAGGCGTCTTGGTAGCGGAAACCATCAAAGGAGAAAAGCCCCACATCAACTACCGACTGATTCCCAATGTGGTGTACACCTGGCCCGAAGTGGCCGGCGTGGGCTACACCGAGGAAGAGCTCAAGGAAAAAGGCACCGAGTACAAGACCGGCAGCTTCCCGATGAAGGCCCTCGGGCGGGCACGCGCCAGCGGAGACACTTACGGCCTGGTAAAAATCCTCGCCGATAAAGAAACTGACGAGGTGCTCGGCATCCACATCATAGGCGCACGCGCTGCCGACCTCATCGCCGAGGCGGTAGTGGCCATGGAATACCGTGCGAGTGCGGAAGACATCGCCCGCATGAGCCACGCCCACCCTACCTATGCAGAAGCGGTCAAAGAAGCGGCGCTGGCGGCTACGGGTGATCGGGCATTGCACATCTGATTTGAAGATAAACCCTGATGCCGTAACATTGTTAATAGCACCATGAACAAAAAAACCGGCGTACTGCTCATCAACCTCGGCACCCCCGACAGCCCGAAAGTAAAGGATGTAAGGCCCTACCTCACAGAATTTCTGAACGACCCGCGGGTGATCGACATCAACCCGATTCTTCGGGCCGTTTTGGTCAATCTGATCATCGTACCGTTCCGGGCGCCCAAGTCCGCGAAGATCTACAAAGAACTCTTCGATCTGTACGGCGGCAAATCGCCCCTCTTGGAATACGGAATCACCGTGCGCGACAAACTCCGCGAAAACTTTTCGAATCTCGACGGGCACGACGTGACCGTGGAACTCGCCATGCGCTACGGGAAGCCGAGCCTCGACGAGGTATGCGCGCGAATGGAAAAAGCGGGCTACGATCAGGTGATTGTGCTGCCGATGTTTCCGCAGTACGCTTCCGCAAGCACAGGCTCGGCGCTGGAAAAGGCCTTGCGCCTCATACGCAACTGGTATGTGATCCCGGAGATCAAAGTGATCAGTCAGTACTGGGACAACCCCGGCTATATCGACACCGTGGTGGAGCGCACCAAGGAATTCGATCTCAAGAGCTACGACCACATCCTCTTCTCCTACCACGGCCTTCCCGTGCGTCAGGTGGACAAGGTGTACGAAGACCGCCGCTGCGACAATCACAATTGCGAAAGCGAGATCAACGAAGAAAACCGCTGGTGCTACAAGGCCACCTGCTACGCCACCACAAGGCTGATTGCCGAAAGATTGGGCCTTTCGGAAAACGACTACACCGTATGCTTTCAGTCGCGCCTCGACAAAAAATGGCTCGAACCCTTCAGCGACAAAGTGGTGGAAGAATGGGGAAAGAAAGGAGCCAAACGCCTCCTCGCCTTCTCCCCGGCCTTTGTGGCCGACTGCCTGGAAACCACGATCGAAATCGGAGATGAGTACCAAGAAATATTCGAAGAGCTCGGCGGCGAAAAGGTGGATTTGGTGCCGAGCCTTAACGACCACCCCAGATGGATCGCCGCCCTCGACGAGATGATCCGTGAGCGTCTGTGAGGCCGTTAGGATTTCATCGCGTAACTTGCAACCTGCATGGGTGTACGTTTTAAAAAATCGATTGTACGACAGGGAGGCTTCCCGCTCAGAGCCGTTTGTGCGCTCTGTGCGGAGGAGGATTTTTTTGCCGTATTCGTCACCGACGCCGGCCGGTATTCCTGCGCCATAGGTGCCGAGCGAAACATCCTGATTCCTGAAGCCGAGGGTGCATTCGCAAAAATCGAGGCTTTCCATGCCGAAGCTGATGCAGACATCGCCGGGTATTTGGGTTACGATTTGAAAAACGATCTCGAAGACCTCGTTTCCGCAAATGAGGATCCGCTTGAGATGCCGGCAGCCGCCTTCTTTGAGCCGAAATTTTGGCTCGAGGCGGAGGGAAATCATGCCGTCCTTTCGGGAAAATCAGACGAGGCTACAGCTGCTTTTGCCGAAAGGCTGAAAGCACTGCCCGAGGACAGGAGTACCCGCGGGCCCGAGCAGACGGAGCCCGATATCACGCTCAGCCCCCGAACCGACCGCAGTGCCTACCTGGCGGGTGCACGAAACCTGATGAGCCACATTCAGCGCGGCGATATTTACGAAGTGAATTACTGCATCCAATTTACCGGTGCTGCACCGAGTTTCGATCCGCTCTCCGCCTTTATCGCTCTTCAGGAGCGCACGGAAGCCCCGATGAGCGTGTTTTCCCGCATGGGGCCCTACCACATTTTGAGTGCATCGCCCGAGCGGTTTCTGAAAAAATCCGGGGACACCCTCTGCTCCCAACCCATCAAAGGCACGGCGCGGCGCTCGCCCGATGCCGCTGAGGACACTGCCCTCGCCGAAGCTTTGCGAAATGACCCGAAAGAACGCAGCGAAAATGTAATGATCACGGACCTCGTGCGCAACGACCTGAGCCGTGTGGCCGAGCGCGACTCCGTAAAGGTGAAGGAGCTTTTCGGCATCCGGAGTTTCAAAACCGTGCACCACATGGTGACTACCGTGACCGCCGATCTGAGCCCGAGATGCGGACCTTGGGACGCCGTCAAGGCCTGCTTTCCCATGGGCTCGATGACGGGTGCCCCGAAAATCAGCGCGACGGAACTGATCGATCGCAGCGAAAACTTTCGCAGGGGCGCCTATTCCGGCGCTTTCGGGCGGATTTCACCCCGAAGAGACAGCCCCGACCGCCCGGCCGATTTTGACTTCGACTTCAATGTGATGATTCGCACCTTGCTGTACAACAGTGATAAGCAGCTCACCGCCCTCAGCGTGGGCAGCGCCCTTACCGCCGCCGCCGATCCCGAGAAAGAATACGAAGAGTGCCTGCTGAAAGCCCGCGCCATCATGGAGGTGCTCCACCCAAAGCTCGCCGACCGTGGAGTGGAAACGCCGATTTGAGGAGGTCTGCGAGCGCCTCGGCATCCGCTCGGAGAGCCGGCTCCTGCTCGCGGTCAGCGGCGGCCTCGATTCCATGGCCCTGCTCCGGCTCTGCTGCGATGCAGGCCTCCGCATCACGGTGCTCCATGTCAACTTCAAACTCCGCGGCGCGGACAGCGATGCGGATCAGGCTTTGGTAGAAACCCGATGCCGCGCCCTCGGTGTCGAATGCCGGAGCCAAGTGCTTCCCGTGGACAAAAATACATTGAAAGACGGCCTGCAAGCCGAGGCCCGCAGGCTGCGCTACGCTTGGTTTGACGAAATGATGGCCGCGACCGGCGCCGACCACCTGCTCACCGCCCACCACCTCGACGACCGTTTGGAGACGTTTTTCATCCATCTCCTGCGCGGGGCGGGCGTCAGGGGCCTGGCTTCGATTCCCGAGCGCAACGGGTATATCCTGAGGCCGCTGCTCGGATTTTCACGCGCTGAGCTGGAGGCTTACGCCGAAACGACAGGACTGCAGTGGCGCGAAGATGCAAGCAATGCGTCAGATGCCTACCTCCGCAACCGCATTCGCCACCGCCTCGTTCCCGAGCTTCTCGACCTCTCTCCCGATGCTTTGAAAGCGGCCGGCAGATCCATGGATTTCCTCACTGAGGCGGACGAATTCATCACCCGAGGAGCAGATGATTTTGCGAAAGCACACCTCACCCCCATGCCCCACGGGATGAGTCGCCTGCCAATCTCTGCACTAAAGCACCTCGATCAGCACCGCACCCTCGCAAAATATTTCTTTCAGAATTTGGGCTTCGGGCCCGAGGACATGGCGGCCGTGCTCGATCTCCTCGATAGTCCTTCCGGAAAAATGGCGGAGGGGAGCCGTCTCGACGCGTGGCGCGACCGCGAAAGCGTAGTATTTGCCCCGAGCGAGCCCCCGCCGCAAGCGCCCGTGCTCCTCACCGAGACCGAAGGCGAAATCACCGAGCCGTTTCCTTTCGCGTGGAGCGTTGGGCCCGACGGGGCAGAGCAGGAGTCTGCCGAGGCCGAATCAGCCGCACTCGCATCGGGCAAGCTCACCTTCCCCCTCGTGCTGCGCCCGTGGGCGCCCGGCGACCGCTTTGTGCCCTCGGGCATGAAAGGGAGCAAGAAACTGAGCGACTTTCTGACCGACCTCAAGCTATCCGTGCCCGAAAAGCGGTATGTATGGGTGCTGTGCAGCGGCGAAGATATTTGCTTGGTAGTGGGGCACCGCACGGATGAGCGGTATGTTTGGAAGGGGAAGGGGGCGGTGCTGCGGCTTCAATGTTTTCCGACATTCGGATAATTTTGTACCATCCCGAAAAAAAGAGCTGTGAGAAATGAATAATCGTCGGGGACATATTTCTTGCCACCGTTGTGCAGCTTGCCGACGGACACTTGTGTTTTGCAGTCAATTATCTTCGGCACCGGTTTAGATTGGAAGAAATTGGGAAATCATTGATTGAGAAACCGCTCCCTGAACCACATCTCAAATGCCGGATCGAGAAATTCGAGTTTGCCGTTGTTTTCATCGATGATATCAGAATTCTTCAGGGATGTTTTGTTCTTGCTCACATTTCGCGGTGTTCCCAAAGCGTATTTCTGCATCGCAACTGTGCCTGTGAGTTGTTCGACTCCTTCTGCCACGGCTTTCAGAAGGTTGATTTGGGTGCCGCTCAAGGCTTCAACCTCCTTGTGGTAGAGGGGTGCATTTGTGCGGAGCAGCTCTTCCGAGGCGCGTTTCACTTCTTCGGGTCCGGCAGTTTTACGGGTATTTTGCCAGGTGTAGTGCGAAAGTTGCTGCACATACCAAGGATGGTTACGCATTTGGTCGGCAATGAGCGCTGCGGCATCCGGCGATACGGACTTGCCTGTCCTTTTGAACCCCGCGACGATAAATTCAATCCATCGCTCGCGCTCAATTTTTTGCAGCGGTATCAAATCTCCGAATCGGTAAAACGGTTTTGAGGAATTGTCAAAAATATCCGTCATCATGTGACGCTTGCTCCCATACAGACAATAGCATACGTCTTTTTGTCGCTGCCATTCCGCGCGCATTTTTTTTTCGAGATTCTCATAGCCGTCAAATGCCGCGAGGCTCTGAAACTCGTCGAGGCATATTACGAATTTGATCTTCTTACGGGTGGCGATGGCTTGGGGCAAACCGAGGATTTCATCCTTATGCCTGATCAGCTCACCAAAATCGAAGCTCACCGAGAAATCAGTTTCGGGGTCGATACCCACACTGAACTTCGGAATGAGCTGTTTGAAAAAATCCTTTCCGATTTTGAGCCACTCCTCCCATTTTTCGGAAGACGACTTGATGACCTCCCTTGCAAATTTGGATAGAAACTCCTCTTCGGAAGATGTAGAAAACAGATCGATATGAACTATTTTCGTGTCGTGATTGCCTTCGGAAATCTGCTGTACAGCCTTATCGACCAGGCTGGATTTCCCCCAGCGTCGCGGTGAAATAATGACCGTGTTCACGCCGCCGAGCAAATTTTTCTTCAGCTTTTCCAACTCTTTCTCCCTATTGGTAAATGACTTGCCACTGACGGCCACGCCGTAGATGAATGGAGATTTTTTCATTTTTTCCAAAATCAATCAATTTTATACCAAATGGTATTATACCAAATGGTATTATACCCAAAGGTATAAAATAGCGTGAGAATTCGGAATAGAACCTCCCTCAATACTGAAGGCAGAAGACGAGTACGCAGGTCCTGAGAATCCGGCTCATCGAAGCTATCGGGCCTTAGCAATGCAAAATACGAACTATCTTCGCACCATAGACGAGAAACAATGCAATCGCACACTTTCAAACTCACAGACGGCAATGCGTTCATCCCGCTCGACAAGCTGCTGAAACTTGCCCGGGTGGTAGGCTCGGGCGGTGAAGCCCACGCAGTAATCGAAGAGGGAATGGTGAAAGTAAACGGCGTCACGGAATTGCAAAAGCGCAAGAAGATGCGCGCGGGAGACCTTGCCGAATTTGAGGGGCAATCCATTCGAGTGGAAGCGTAAAGCACGGTAATTCAGATGCCGCAAAGGCGGAAAAGGGCCGCTTGAGAAAGTGGGACGCCGATGAATCACTCGAAGCCGCCCCGCTCTCGGGACGCGCGAGCAGGGCCCCCGTCGCAGGGATAGTTTTGTTAAGATACGTTAATGTTTTTTGGTGATTTCTCGGCAGGAATCCGACCTAATACGTATCAATCTGATAAAGAGAGAGAGAGAGAG
>PXBH01000099.1 GCA_003565555.1 Cryomorphaceae bacterium
GAACCCCCGGCTCCTTCATCGAAGAAAAAAGCCACTCTTTGGCATGGCATTACCGCAAAACGGAGAAAGGTCTGGGCGAAATGCGGAAAAGTGAACTCACGAGCCACCTTAAACACATGACGGGCGACGGCAGACTGCAAGTACTCGACGGGCACTATGTGGTGGAAGTGAAGCCCGACGCTGTCAATAAGGGACGGGCTGCCGCCGCACGCTACAGAAAAGTCGAGCCGGATTTCACCCTCTGCATCGGCGATGACACCACGGATGAGGACATGTTCAAAGCCCTCCCGGAAACGGCCTTTACACTCAAGGTAGGTACGGGAAGCTCGTATGCACAGCGCTCCGTGGCCTCCGTAGATGAGGTCCGCAAACTCCTCCGCAGCTTAGTCCGCCGCTAAGAAACCCGGACGGTTCCGGCGGTTGTTGATCCGCGCTGCGGCATTGACGAGGCCCACGTGGCTGTAGGCTTGGGGAAAATTGCCCCACATGGATCCGTCGCGGGCATCCACATCTTCGCTCAGCAATCCGAGGTGGTTGGCTTTGGAAGACAGCTCTTCGAAAGCCTCCATCGCCTCATCGATGCGGCCGGTGCAGGCCAGGGCCTCCGCGTACCAAAAACCGCAGATGAGGAAGGTGGCCTCGGGCTTTCCGAAATCATCGGCCTCGAGATAGCGGTAGAACAGGCCCTTCCCGGCCAGGAGGTCTTCTTCGAGGGCCTTGAGGTGGGTTTTGGCCTTGGGCGAGTCGTGCGGAATGTACCCCATAATAATGAGCTGCAGGGTACTCGCATCCATGTGCGTATTGCCGATGCCCTGTGCGTATGCCTTTCGATCAGGCATGTAGCAGGACTCAATGTGCGCGGCGGCACGCTCGGCAAGAGCGGCGGCGCGGCGGGCCAAATCATCGTGCCCGGTGCGGCGGGCGATTTTCAAAGCTGCCTGACTGCCCGCCCACTGAAAGAGGTTGGTGTAGGCGTGGCGGTGTGCTTGGTTCCGAAATTCCCAGATGCCCGCATCGGGCTCGTCAACGGTCATTTCAATTTTGTCCAGCATGGTACTGACCATCTGCGCCGTATCGGCGCCCGGGTGGTTCACAAAGCGCTCATCGGAGAAAAGCGGCAGGATAGCGAGAAGAATTTGTCCGTACACATCGTTTTGAATGTGTGTGAAAGCATCGTTGCCCTTTCGCACCGGGGTATTGCCGAGGTAGCCCGGCAGGGGCAGTACCTCTTCGGTGAGGACTTCCTCGCCGCCTATGCCGTAGAGCGGCTGAATGCGCCTCCCGTTGGGCATGGGAATATTGGCCAAAAAGGAAAAGTACTTCTCCATCTCCTCAAAGTGGCCGATATTGTTGAAGGCATTGAGGGTGTAGTAGGTATCCCGCATCCAGCAGAACCGGTAGTCCCAGTTGCGGGTACTTCCCGGAAATTCCGGAAGAGAGGTGGTCGGTGCCGCGATGATGGCGCCCGTATCCTCATATTGGCATATTTTCAGCGTAAGCGCAGAGCGAATCACCGCCTCTTGGTAATTCGGGCCGATGCTCGTGCTTTTGATCCACCGCTGCCAGTACACGCGGCTGCGGTCGAGGAAGCGTTCGGCCGTCTCCTGCACGGGCCCTTCCAAGGGTACGCCGTAGGTGAGAAACATGTAGCAGGTCTCGCGGAGCACGAAGGGTTTTTCGCCGTACACACAATCCAGAGGGATATTCGTGCTGAGGCGCAAACTTTCCTGAAGCCCGCGGTAGCGAATGTGGTTGCTGCCGCGCTCGCGGTCAAGCGGCTTGCCTCCGTAGTCGCCCACGGGTCTGCACACGGGCCGCACACGGGGAAATCCGCTCAGCGGCTCGATCTTCCGCACGAGCATCAGCGGGCGATAATAGCGGTCTTGCTGCATGAAGCGCGGGGCATAATCCGTCACGCGGTAAGAACCGTCGGGGGCCGAGATCTCTGTGGTGAGGATATTGGTATTGGTGAGGTAAGACTGTTTGGTTTCGAAATCGCCCTCTGCGGGCTTCACGCTGAATTCACCGGATTCGGGTCCGCCCACGAGCGCGCCGAATACGGGTGAACTGTCGAAGCGCGGGAGGCACATCCATTCTACATTGGTATCTTTTCCGATCAGGGCGAGGAAGGCGCAATTGCCGATTAATCCGAGGTCGTAGCTGTGTTTTTTCATAGTTTGGCTTGAACCCGTAAAATTACAACCCGCGGCGGCAGAATGAAAACTGCGGAGGCTCCTTCCGGAAAATTTGCAAATTATGCACCCGCACTGCCGCGAAAATGCAAAGGCGGAAGGGCGCGGTCGGCTATTTCGGTTCAAACAGCCCCACCCTTTCCGGCCGTTCAGCACACATCCTGTCACAGCCTCCGGCGAAGCATATTCGGAAGTGAGACAAAAAAAGTAAATTAACCGACTGAAACACGCCCGTCCAAAATAAATTTTCGGACATAGATTTCCTCTGATTTTACAGGCTTTCCAAGCTCAAAAATCTACTTTTTTAAATTCTACCCCTATGTCATGTAAACAGCGTTTGCTCCGGAGGTGCATTGGCAGTTTTATTAATGGGGTGGTTTACCCATTCCCACAGATCAATTTTGACGAAAAGATTGATTCGAAGAAATGTGATAAGGTTTGACAGGTTCCACTTAAAATCGGCCTTTGATTTAAGGTGGCTAATCAACAGCATAGATATCATTGAGCACCACATCTGGATGCGCACTGCGTTGGCGGAGGTTCCTACGAATGTTTTGACTCGGAAGAGCTGCTTGAGGTGCTTGAAAAACACTTCTACGGCCCAACGGGCCTTGTAGAGCTGTGAAATCGTATCTGCTGTCCAAGACAGCTGGTTGGTTAGTAAAGTGAGTGTTTGATCGTTCTCAGAATCGTATACACGTACCACACGCAAGCGGCCGGGGTACTTTCTGGAGCTGTAAAACCCTGTAAGTTCAATGTCTTCGTCCGAAAGTATGTGCTCATGCTTTTCATTGGTAAGAAATTTATCTACCACAGCGATATCAGCATTGGACTTTAGCCGTGTGACGAAAATGACCCGGCTGCTGTCCAAATCAGCGAGCCACTGATAGTCGACGTAAGCACGATCGACTACCAGCACCGATTCGGCGGGAAAACTTGTCTGCTTGGCTGCGCGAACATCATGGGTCTTTCCGTCGGTAAGCACGGCATAAGCGGGAAGACCTGTGGAGTAGTCCAACACTGCGTGCAATTTAACGGCTCCCTTGCGCGTACGAAATTTAGCCCAATCAAACAGGCTCAGCGATAGTAGTATTACACTTGAATCCATGATAAATATCTTGCGCTTTATGCGGCGGGCATACTGCTTTCGCTTTTGGAGCGATGGCTCGAAATGATCAAACAGTTCAAAGTATAGTTCTTGAAAGACATCTGAAGATCGGTGCTTATTCAAATAGCTCAGAGATGACTTGCAGGGCGCCCTCAGCACACCAAAGTGATTCAAATTTCCGGTGGCACTGCGCAACCCATTGGTGATGTCGCGCAAAGAGTTGGCTGATGCTAACTGCATGAAAAGCATTGATACAAAGTGAGTCCACGTGTTGATGCCTTTTGAATGCTTATCACTTTCGTGCTTCTTTACAAGCCTTGAAAAAGTGTTTCTGTCAATCAATTGTAAAACCTGAGAAAAGATACCTAATTTTGAAGATGACATGATTTTCGTTTTTGTTTGGCGACCCCTAAATTAGGGAAACGAGATCATGTCATTTTTTCATCGTTTTGGACGGGTGTGGAGATGAATACAAATCAACGTCATCTTGAACGGAACGTTAAGGAGATATTTACCGCAAGGAAGCGCATGCGTGAGGTATGCGTCCCCCGCCGCCGGGCGCAATGCGGGCTGCACGCAGAGAAGGCACCGGGAAATTTACTCACAAAACAGTGTAGAAAACAGATACTTGCTATCGCAGTACACTTGCTTAATTTTGTGGGAAGGAGTTTTCCGGAAGGGAGCCCTCCCTGTATGCTAACCTAACCCAAAGCGATGCCCCGAAAATTAATATTGCTGTTCACACTGATCGGACTGACCTGCGCCGCGCACGGTCAGGATGTGGCGGTGAACGAAATCTTGGCCTCTAACGCGACCGACATCGAAGACGAAGACGGCGACCGCGAGGATTGGATCGAACTTTACAATTACGGCAGTGTGCCCGCGGACCTGACGGGCTTCGGGCTGAGCGACCGGGAAGACGAGCCCTTTCGGTGGGTGTTTCCCGAGGTGGTGATGGCACCCGGTGAGTTTCTGCTCGTGTGGGCATCGGGTAAGGACCGCACAGATCCGGGCTCCGAGCTGCACACCAACTTCATGATCAGCTCCTCCGGGGAGCCGATCCTCCTCACCCGCCCCGACGGTGAGCCGGTTGACATGCTGCCGGAAACCGTTCATCAAACCGACGTGAGCTACGGCAGGCTGCCGGAAGCGGACGGGGCGCCGGTGTACTTCTACACCACCACGCCCGGCGGGCCCAACCTCACGGAAGGCTCGGAAGAGCTGATTGCCGCGCCGGAATTTTCGAGTAGCGGCGGGCATTTCGATACTACGATTGCCGTGCACATCACGCCCCCCCACCCCGACGCGGAAATCATCTACACCACGGACGGCTCTGAGCCCCTCGCGGATCGGCTGAGCGGCGTGACCTACAGCTACAAGAACAGCTTTCCGGACGGGCCCTTTCTCACGGGAAGTTTCACTTCTGCCCTCTACGAAGGCCCGATCGAAGTGCAAGACCGGAGCAATGAGCCCAATGTGATCTCGGCGATCTCATCGACCAACGATGTTACACCGAATTACCTTCCTTCATCGCCCGTGAAAAAAGCCACCGTGCTCAAGGCCCGCGCCTACGTGAACGGCATCGGCGGACCGATCAAATCGGCGACCTATTTCATCTCGGGCGAGGGCAGCTTCGATTACGACATTCCGATCGTATCCCTCAGCTTCGATGAAGACCTCCTCTTCGGCTTCGAAGACGGGATATATACCGCAGGCCAAGACTTCGTGACCCAAACGGGCGGCTTGATCTGCAGCCGCGGAAATTACAACCGACGCGGGAGGGAAAACGAAATTTTCGGGCACGTATCCTACCTCGACAATGACACCGTGCGCTTCAATCAGGGCATCGGGCTGCGCATACAGGGAAATTGCTCACGGCAAAATGCGTTCAAGGGCACGCGGATGTATGCCCGCAACGCCTACGACGAAGAAAATACCTTCACGTACAAGTTTTTCGACGAGGACATCCCCGGAGCCCATGCGCCGGGCACCTCCTCCTTCAGGCGGCTCTCGATGCGCGGACCCAACTATTTTGACCTGGCTTTTTCGCGGCTTTACAGCCAAGTGTACGAGAGCATGGGCGGGCGCATACAGCCGGTGGTCCAGTTCCTCAACGGGGAATTTCACGGCTTGGCCATGCTGCGCGACCGCTTCGACACCCGCCACATTGCCACCCAATTTGACCTGTCGCACGACAATGTGGTCATGGTAAAAATCGGCTACCGACACGAAATCATCGGCGGGCCGTTCAACTTTTCCGACAGGGTATTCTACCTCTCATCGGGCGAGGATGAAGATATGGACGACTTTTGGGCAATGCGCGATTTCATCATCGACAATGACATGGCCGACCCCGAGATGTATGCGCAGGCCGAGGCCCTTACGGAAATGTCGTCCTTCATCGATCATTTGATCCTGAAGATTTTTGCGGGCGACTCCCACTACGCACCCGAATACGTTTTTTGGAAAACGCGGGTACCCGAAAATGAGCATCAAGGCGACGGGCGGTGGCGCGTGCATGTCAAAGACTTCGACGATGCCTGCTCAAGCACGGACAACTACGTGGAGGGGATCGCCGAGGGCACCCACCCGCGCTCCTTCGGCTATGAGGTATTCAACAGCCTCTTGGACAACGAAACCTTCAGGCACCGATTCATCAATCGGTTTGCAGACCTGCTCAACAGCCACTTTAAGAAAGAGCGATTCGACGAAATCATCCTTTCCGCTTACGATGCGCTGAGTCCTTATGAGGATGAATTGGCGGAGCGATGGGGCAATGCGCAGGTGAGCAATCCGCCGCGGCCGGTGGACGAAGCTACGAGGGATGCACTTCTGGCCCGGAGCGACGAGCACCCCGACCGCCAGCGCGACCACATCGCTGATTATTTTTCCCTTACGGGAGAAACGGAAGTGACCGTGGACGTCTCTGACGAAGCGCACGGCTACGTGAAGCTGAACACGATCGACATCTTGCCCGCTACACCGGGCATCCCGGAAAGCCCCTTCCCCTGGCAGGGTACCTATTTCGAAAACGTGCCGATTACCTTCACGGCCGTTCCGTATCCCGGATTCGCTTTTACGGGCTGGGAACTCGATGCGGAGGGCGACTCGGCCGTGTACACAGAAAGCTATGCGGGCGGTGAAGTTTCCGTAAAGGCGGTATTTGAACCCTTGGAGCTCTACCCCGAGCCCTTCGAGGCCATTCACTACTGGCACTTTAACGCGCTGAGCGGAACGGTGGCCTCGGTACCGTCAGACTTGAGCCTGCCGCCCGCCGAAGGAACGGTGACCTACGAGGGCTTCGGGAGCGGAACGATGGATGAAACCGACGACGGCAGCGCATGGAACCTCGGCTTCGGCGAGGGGCCGGGGAAGGCGCTTCGCGTGCGCAATCCGAGCGATGACCGCCACTTACTCATCGAGGCATCCACGGAGGGCTATGAGAACATCGGAATTCGCTACGCCGCGCGGCGCACGCCCAACGGCGCGACGATGCAATACATCAGTTACCGAACGGAGGACAATGAGGTGTTCTACCTCGCTGACTCGGCGGAGATCGGGCCCGAATACAGCTTGTACGAATTCGATTTCAGCGGGATCCCCGCCGTCACGGACAATCCCCATTTCGCCGTGCGCATCGACTTCGGCGGGGAGGCGGCCTCGGGAAGCAGCGGGAACAACCGCTTTGACAACATCAGTGTGGGCGGTACCGTGGTGAAGCTCTCCGACGGGACTTACGACGGGGATGCGGGCGGGGCGCTGACTGTATTTCCGAATCCGACGGGGGACCTCTGCACGATCCGCTTTACGGCGCCCGTTTCGGGGAGGGCGCGAACGGAAATTTTCAATGCCCGGGGCAAGTTGCTGCACATCCTATTTGAGGGACAGGTTGTCGAAAACGGCACGTACGAAACGGAGTATTCTACCGCCAAGCTCCGGCCCGGCGTATACCTGATCAGGGTGCAGACGGGGGCGCTGTCGCAGGCGGTACGGCTGCTGAAGATGTAAGGGCGGGATGAACCGCTCCGCTGCGGGGGGTGAGGGTCTCCCCTCGGGGTTTGTCCCTTTTCGGGAAAATCACGGCTGTTGCTTGAGAGGTGGAGTGTAAGCTTTGCAGAATTTAGGGACCATCTCACTGCGACTTTCTCGAGATTCTTACACCACGCTGCATCAAGGCGTACAGCGCGTCAAAGCCTGCTACTTCAGCGCAGGCGCGGTCAATCAGATTCTTTTTTTCATGACTATTAAAGGTTTATAATGTGAATCTGCTAATTTAGCAAGATCAGCCGGAGAAACTACCGGAGGTTTAGTGCAACATCACCTATACGCAAGCAGGGGTTTCGTGCTTCGTTGGACAGGAAAGTGGTAAATTTAAAGTTCAGTTCTTCGTAGGAAGTTCAGTGGTGAAATGCCCTGCCTGCGTATAGCTGAGAACCGTTGTGCTTCATGCGGAAAAGGCCAACCGCACATTCAAGCACTTTTGGTTTTGCCGACACATGGGCCAACGCTAAAAAACCAAAAGAGCTTGAATTTTGCCTGACAGAAAAACATAGAAACTATAAAATAGATTGATGCTAAGGACATTGAAAAGATTTGGGCAGGTAGAAGAGACTGTCAAGAAAACCTTCCTCTACTAACCGGAAAACTAATAAGAGCTACTTCGAATTCAATTCAGAGTATAAAATTTCCATCCGGAGAAAGTGTTCTCATTGGTGGATGGGATGGAGTTCTTGAGGTTACTGAAGAAACTGATTTTTACCTATTGGGATTTCTCTTTGGGAATTTGGAGCAAATAAAGATCCTAAAAGTAAAGCCGACAGTGACTTTAAAAAAAGAACTGAGGAACCCCTTGGTTGGACTTCCTATAAAAACCCGGACACACCGATACGATCATTCAAAACCGGATGAGAAACCGAAATACCATCGAACTTTTGGGATTTTGGGAAACCATTTACAACCCCGATTTTAAACCCCTCGAATTCGAGGGGTTTAGAAAACAAGCAGGTTTGAACAGTTTTGTCATGACCCCAAAACGTTGGATCGAGCGAACAAATGCCATCAGGATAATTTCAAAAGCGTGACGCTATTTTGCCGTACGGAAAATCCGTGTACCTCACTACCGCCCCCACCGAAAACCCTTTCCGGCAAAATGCTGACCTTTGCGCCATGTCTGAAACCGAATCTGTCCGTATCAACAAGTACCTCAGCGAACAGGGCTATTGCTCCCGCCGCGCTGCGGACAAACTGATCGAAAAAGGCCGTGTGACGGTCAACGGCGCAGTTCCCGAAATGGGCACCAAAGTGGCTCCCGGCGATGAAGTGCGGGTGGACGGCAAGCTGATCGCCGCGAAAAAAGCAAAGCATGTCTACCTCGCCTTCCACAAGCCCGTCGGCATCGTGTGCACCACCGATACCCGCGTGGAAAAGGACAACATCATCGACTACATCGGATATCCCGAGCGCATCTTCCCCGTCGGGCGTCTCGACAAACCGAGTGAGGGGCTGATTCTCCTCACCAACGACGGCGACATCGTCAACAAAATCCTCCGCGCACGCAACAACCACGAGAAGGAGTATCTCGTGACGGTAAACCGACCCGTAACCCGGGAATTCGTGAATGCCATGGCCGGCGGGGTGCCCATCCTCGATACGGTGACCCGAAAATGCTTTGTCGAGCAGACGGGCAAAAACACCTTCCGCATCATCCTCACCCAAGGCCTGAACCGACAGATCAGACGCATGTGTGAGTACCTCGACTACCGGGTGGTAAAACTCAAGCGGGTGCGCATCATGAACATCAAACTCGACATGCCGCTCGGCAC
>PXBH01000102.1 GCA_003565555.1 Cryomorphaceae bacterium
ACTCCACCCTGATGGGCACCGCCGAGAGCCACTTGGGCCTTCGGCAGCTCTGCATGATCGACAGCACCGGAGCGCCGGTGCCGGAGTTTCCCATGATCCGATGCGCCGAGCCGGTGAATGCGTACATAAGCAGCGTGCGAGAGCTCAGCACGGGTGAATACATTGTGAGCGGCACTTTTAACGAAATAGAAGGGCATTACTCGCCCAAAATCGCTAAGCTCAATGCCGATTTCAGCGTGAATACGGATTTCCCTCAAATCTTTGGCAACAGTGGTCAAGCAGTGTTTGTAAACCTGATCGATAGCGATGACAGGATATGGGTCATATTCGGGCCTAACATGACGATCCTTGGTGAACCGGATTACGCGTCCCGGATGCTCCGCCTGATGCCCGACGGAAGTATTGATGAGGGATTCGATGCACCAATTTGTATTGCAGCTCCTGCAGGCACCTATGAAGCGCCCGTTGAGCCCCGCGTAATTGCGGCAGGGGCGATAGAGGATGAAGACAACACGTTTATCATACACGGTGACTTTTATGAGGTAAACGGGGAGCATCGGCGGCGCTTGGCAAAGATCACTGACGAAGGTGCCCTCATTGCGGGTGCATTTGAATCATTGGGAGCCGATTCAGCTGTTTGGGGAAATTGGACCGGACCTTCCGGCGCTGTCATGGGGGCAGGAATAAGAGTGGTGAGAAAACTCCCCGACGGCAAACTCCTCATCGGCGGTCAGTTTTCCTCCTTCGGCGGCGAGCCTTACAGCTGTCTCGTGCGGCTGCAGCCTGCGGGTTTTGTCGGCACCGATGACCACGACAACCGCGGCGCCCTAAAGGTGTACCCCAACCCGGCGCGCAACCACTTCCGCATCGAGTTGCCCGAAGGCATGGAGCGCTTGGAGTCGGTGCAGCTTTGGGATCTGCAGGGGCGCGCCGTGCGGGCTTGGACTGCGGGTCAAGGGCAGTTTGATATTGAAGGCCTGCCGGCGGGGATGTATGTGGTGAGGGCTGCGGTGCGCAATATGGTTTTTACGGAAAAGTTGGTGGTGGAATGAGCGCACAAGGAGTGAAGTGCAAAAGCAAGCGGTGTGCGCCGATTGATCTCCCTCAGCGTGCCTCCGCCAATTGAGCCGGTGCTGAATCTCGGAGCAGAAAAATGCTGTCCAGAAAATTACCGAGTATCACTCTTCCTTCCGGGGTAAGCACACTTTCGGGGTGAAATTGAATTCCCCAAAGCGGAAGTCGGCGGTGGGCGGCCGCCATGATTTCTCCTGCCTCATCGCGGCATGTCACCCTCCAAGCGGGCGGAAGGCTGCCGGATTCCACCACCCAAGAGTGGTACCTCCCGGCCGTGAATTTTGCCGGAAGGCCCGTAAACATCTCAGCATCTGACGCCCTCACCATGGTGTGAGCTACCCCGTGATGCACCCGGCTCAAATTCTTCAGTCGCGCCCCGAAATGCAGGGCCATGGCCTGAAATCCGAGACAAATGCCCAGCACGGGCTTTCCTGATGCACAAGCTTCCTCCGTGCGTTCGGTGAGTCCGGGGAGCTCCGAGGGAAGCCCCGGCCCGGGAGAAATAACTGCGGCATCATAGTTCGCAACTTCTCCCGGCAGCACCTCATCACAGCGCTTTACAGTTACCGCACAGCGGCCGGATGCCTCCAGGGCATGCACCAAATTAAAGGTAAAGGAATCGTAATTGTCGATCAAGAGAAGGCGGACAGCAGAATTCATCAAATATGCCGAATCTCAGATGGTCATGATGTCCTTTTCCTTGCGCTCGATCTCTTTATCGATTTTGGCGCTGTAGGCATCGGTCAATTTTTGAATTTCCGCTTCGGCATCCTTGGCCATGTCTTCGCTCAAGCCTTCCTTTTCGAGCTTTTTGATCTCGTCATTGGCCTCTCTGCGCGCAGTACGCACGCTCACCTTGGCGTGCTCAGCTTCGGCTTTGGCCCTTTTGACCAGATCGCGGCGGCGCTCCTCCGTGAGGGGCGGTACATTGATCATAATGAGCTCGCCGTTGTTTTGGGGGTTAAGCCCCAAATTGGCGTTCATAATGGCCCGCTCGATGGTTTCGAGCATTTTCTTCTCCCAAGGCTGTACACTGATGGTGCGGGGGTCGGGGGTATTTACGTTGGACACCTGATTGAGCGGGGTGAGGCTTCCGTAATACTCCACCATCACGCCTTCCAGCATGGACGGTGAAGCCTTGCCGGCCCGAATTTTCAAGAGCTCATCCTCCAGGTGGGTGATGGCTTTTTTCATGGAAGTCTCCGCTTCCTCTTTGATCATGGGAATCATTTCTGACATGATGCGCTGATTAAAAGTTTACCAAAGTACCCACGGGCTCGCCGGTGATGACCCGGCGCAGGTTGCCGGGCGCATTCATATCGAATACGATGATGGGCAGTTTATTTTCGTGACAGAGGGTGAATGCAGTCAGGTCCATGACATTCAACCCTTTCTTGTAGACTTCCTCGAATGAAATGGTATTGTACTTGGTCGCGGTTTTGTCCTTTTCGGGATCTGCAGTGTAGATGCCGTCTACGCGGGTGCCTTTGAGGATCACATCGGCTTCGATCTCGATCGCACGCAGTGAGGCTGCCGAGTCGGTAGTAAAATAGGGATTGCCGGTACCGGCGCCGAAAATCACAATGCGGCCTTTCTCAAGGTGGCGCACCGCCCGCCGGCGAATAAAGGACTCTGCAATTTGCTCCATTTTTATGGCCGACATAAGCCGGGTCTTCAGGTCGAGCACCTCGAGGGCCGATTGCAGGGCCATCCCGTTGATCACAGTGGCCAGCATGCCCATATAATCTCCCTGCGTACGCTCCATTCCTCCCTCTGCGGCTTGGAGTCCGCGGAAGATATTGCCCCCACCGATTACGATGGCAATCTCGACACCCATGTCATGAATCTCGCGTATTTCACGGGAATACTGTGCCAGACGCTTGTTGTCTATGCCGAAACTTTTGTCGCCCATCAGGGCCTCTCCGCTGAGTTTAAGAAGAATGCGTTTATATTTCATCAGGGGTCAGGGTCTCTTTGAAAGTCGCCGAAAATTAGCAAAAAAAAAGAGAGAACATTGTCTCTCTTTTCAGGTTCGGTATAAACCGATTCAGTTCAGTGAAGAACGTCGGAAGGATACCACGCTCAAACCGTTTTCGGCTTCGTTCAGGTATTGCTTGATCGACTTCTTCCCGTCCTTGATGAACGCTTGGTTCAACAGGGTGTTCTCTTGAAAGAATTTATTGAGGCGGCCCATGGCGATTTTCTCAGCCATCTCGGCGGGTTTACCTTCTTGGATGGCGAGGTCCTTGCCCACTTCGATTTCGCGGTCTACCACCTCTTTGGGCACACTGTCTTTATCGAGTGCCACGGGCGCCATAGCGGCTACCTGCATGGCCACATCACGGCCTACCTCGAGGAGGTCGCCCGCTTTGTTGAGGCCCACGAGTGAGGCGAGCTGATTCCCGGGGTGGATGTAAGCCACCACAAAATCGGCTTCTACCGTCTCGTAGCTCGAGAGGTCGAGTTTCTCTCCGATCACACCGGTCTGTTCGGTGATTTTCTCGGCGATGGTCATTCCTGTGTCGCCGAAGGGCAGCGCACGAAGGGCATCCGCATCTGCGGGATTGTGCTCGATGGCAGTGTTCAAAAATTGCTCTGCGAGCTTGATAAAGTCGGCATTTTTGGCAACAAAATCGGTCTCGCAATTCAAGACGATCACAGCACCGCGTTTGCGGTCTCCGGTTACGGTAGCGAGTACCACCCCTTCAGAAGCTTCGCGGTCACTGCGCTTGGCAGCTACTTTTTGGCCCTTTTTGCGGAGCACGTCTACGGCTTTTTCAAAATCGCCTTCGGCTTCAACGAGGGCTTTTTTGCAGTCCATCATACCGGCTCCGGTCTGCTTTCGGAGCTTGTTTACTTCTGCTGCGGTAATTTTCATATCAATGATTTAAAATTGTAAGATCAAGCTTTGGCCGGCTCTTCTTTCTTCTTGTCGACCGCTGCTTTCTTCTCTTTTTCGTTCTTCCTTTCGGATTGCCCTTCCATAATGGCATCGGCAAGTTTGCCCACGATCACGGCGATCGCCTTTGAGGCGTCATCATTGGCGGGAATGGGGAAGTCTACGGAAGTGGGGTCGCTGTTGGTATCCACCATCGCGAAGGTGGGGATGTTGAGCTTTTTGGCTTCCAAAAGTGCGATGTTCTCCCGGTTGATGTCCACGATAAAGATGGCCGAGGGAATCCGGGTCAGGTCGGCAATGCTCCCGAGGTTCTTCTCGAGTTTCGCACGCTGACGCGATACTTGGAGGCGCTCTCTTTTTGACAGGTTGTCCATGGTGCCGTCCTCAAACATCTTGTCGATCATGCTCATCTTGCGAACCGCTTTGCGCACGGTGGCAAAATTGGTAAGCATCCCTCCCGACCAGCGCTCGGTCACGTAGGGCATGCCCGTCGGCTTGATCTTCTCGTCTACGATGGCCTTGGCCTGCTTTTTTGTGGCTACGAAAAGGATTTTCTTTCCGCTGCGTGCGATCTGCTTGGCCGCATTGCATGCCTCATCCAGCTTGTAGATGGTTTTGTTGAGGTCGATGATGTGGATTCCCTTTTTCTCACCGAAAATGAAGGGTGCCATATTGGGATTCCACTTGCGCTTGAGGTGACCGAAGTGGACACCGGCGTCGAGCAATTCCTTAAAGGACTGTTCGTGATTTGTTTCTGACATGTGTTTGTTTTGTTTACGTTCTTAAAAAGCAATTGACGGGTAGCTCTGTGGAGAGGTCCCGCCAATTTAGATGCTAAACAAGCGCTTAAAAAATTAACGCTTACTAAATTGAAACTGCTTACGGGCTTTGGGCTGACCGTATTTTTTGCGTTCCACCATACGTGGGTCACGGGTCATCAGGCCTTCCGCCTTCAATGCTGATTTGAGCTCGGGATTGATCTCTACCAAGGCGCGGGCGATACCCATGCGCACTGCTTCAATCTGCCCGGTGATGCCGCCGCCTTTCACGTTCACCTTCACGTCGTACTTCTCAACGGTATCGGTAAGGTTGAAGGGCTGGTGCAGTCGGTACTGCAGGGGCATGGTGGGGAAATATTCTTTGTAGTCGCGGCCGTTCACGGTGATTCCTCCCGTACCGTTCTGCATGTACACGCGGGCTACGGAGGTTTTACGGCGACCGATGGTATTGGTGATTTCCATTATTTAATGGTATTGAGGTCAATGGTTTTGGGCTTCTGGGCCGCGTATTTATGCTCGGGACCTACCACCACGTGGAGGTTCGTAAAGAGTTTGCTTCCGAGTTTGTTTTTCGGGAGCATTCCTTTCACGGCTTTCTCAACGAGGGCCATGGGCTTGCGGTCCATGAGCTCCGATGCGGTAAGTGCGCGCTGCCCGCCGGGAAATCCCGTGTGGCGGATGTACACTTTATCGCTCATCTTGCTGCCGGTAAGGGCCACTTTCTCCGCGTTGATCACAATGACGTTGTCACCGCAGTCTACGTGAGGCGTATAGTTCGTTTTGTGCTTTCCGCGGATCATTTTGGCCACTTTAGAGGCCAAGCGTCCGAGGTGCTGTCCTTCGGCATCTACCACGACCCACTGCTTGTCAACAGTCTCTCGGTTGGCCGAAATGGTTTTGTAACTAAGTGTATTCACTGTGCTTAAGCTATTTAACAGTAGTGCTTCCCCAAATTGGGGGTGCGAAGATAAAACTTATTTTTCTCTGCACAAAGACCTGTGCAAAATAATCAACCGATGCCCACAGCCTCTTCGCACCGCTTGAGCTTGTGACCGGGCCGCTGCGAGCCGTTCAGGTTTGACTATGCCGGCGGGGCAAGAGTAAGTATGTCGAGAGGATACAGAGAACGGGGTTTTGATTGGGACGGCAGGGATTCTTTTGGTCTTGACGAACGTGGATGCGTTGACTCGGCGCGTTCATTTATTTGCATCAACCGACTATCGAGTTGCTGCCTCCGGTTCCGCGAGCTCTGCTTTCGCACGCTCCCTTTCTTCAAGATTCATCATCGACCACATTTGGGCGTTATGGTTGTTCACATAGAGTACATGAACGTCACGCTCGGGGTGGCGCTTGCGGTATTTGCGCATCTCTTTCAAAAGCTTGCGCGAAGGCCTGACCATGAAGTCATTGATGAACAATACCGCATAATAATCGGCTTTGGGCAATTCGCTTACCGCGAAGGGACTGCCGTCGATATGCCGGATATGCTTCAGAAAAAAAGCAAGGCTGTCGTCCTCCACATCTTTCAGTTCCGATATGGGCCGAGGCGGAAACTCATCAAAAGCCCCCTCTACATTCCAACGCATCGGGATGGGCGGATCGAGGTAGCAGTTGACCAGCTTGAAAATCGGCGTGCCGTCGGCGGTGAAGTAACGCACCTGCACGGGCTGCAAATCATCGGCGGTCTGCTTCCGCATCTGCTTCACGGCCGCGCTGTCTTTTGCACTTTGGAGCCCTTCCGGAAAAATTTGTAAAACCTCCGCTTTGTAGCGGGCCCTTACCGCCTTGTCATAGCTCGCCGTGTCGAGCACAAAAGCCCGATCCGCCGGCACCCCTTTTTTCTTAAAATCTTTGGCCAATTTTTCGGGGCCCATCCAACTCATTTTCATTTTGACACCGAGCAAAGTGCGATAGGCCACACGGCAACCCGACAAGGTGCATACGGACATGATGAAGAAGCAAAGGAAAAGCGTCCTGCCGCGCAGGAGCACCGGGCGGTACGGCACATTATTGCTCATCGGATGAAATTGATCAGGTGCACAGGAAGCTTCGATGCACGGGTGTCTTCAAAAGTAATCAAATTTGACGATGTGGCTCACCGGCAATTCGCAAGGGTCTGCAGGTCGAATTGCGCGGAAATAACCTTCGGTCGGCAAGCGCAACACAGCGATCTCCTTGAAGGCTGATCCTTCGTGAACCCGTGATTTTGCGATTCAAATCGCAGAAAAACCGTTTTTTCTGCGATTACATCCGCAAATTATCCGAAAATAAAGTCTGACTCGGAAAGGATCTTGAAGTTGATTTGGGTAGCATTGCCGGGCATCAGTTCGGAGTGGGTGAATCGAAGATGAAGTTACCCCGGTTTTCAAACCGAACATCGAACACAAAAAACTGCGTCCGCCGGTACAATTGCAGATGAGTGAACCTCAATCGGAACGACAGGCGCAAGGAAAGCTTGATTTTCTGCATGTCCGGATGCGATCCCTCGCTTCGCGTCGGGATGCCACGGTAGTTCTGTTAATGAGGAGGTTCAGGGGGAGAAAAAAGGGGCGGCTGCGCCGCCCCTTTTTTCTCCCCCTGAACCGTGCTTGTACCTCCCCGAGGGAACTTGTTAGGGTCGGCTGAAAAAATCAGATGTGTGCCGGCGCGATAACTTCAACAATGAGAAATGGACATTATGCATTCAAAGCGGACACAGCATCATGAACTGCGAGTGAAGCAAACGGACAAATGCACCTCGGCCTCCGGGCAGAAATCAGATACAACCGGGCAGGTCTTAACCACCGCCTACACCTCCTGCAGCACCCCCATCTCCTTGCCCACTTTGGCGAAAGCCGCAATGGCCCGGTCGAGTTGCGCGCGGCTGTGAGCGGCTGAAAGCTGCACGCGGATGCGCGCTTTTTCCTTGGGCACCACAGGGTAGAAAAATCCGATAACGTAAATGCCCTCTTCGAGCAGCTTGTCGGCCATGACCTGCGAGAGCTTGGCGTCATAAAGCATCACGGGCACGATGGCGCTGTCGCCCTGAATGATGTCGAAGCCGAGCTTGGACATGCCTTCTTTGAAGTAGGCCACATTTTGCTCGAGCTTGTCGCGGAGGTCGGTGCTTTCGCTGAGAATATCGAAGACCCGATTGGAAGCGCCCACGATCGACGGGGCGAGTGAGTTGCTGAAAAGGTAGGGGCGCGAACGCTGCCGCAACAGGTCGATGATCTCTTTGTGGCCGGTGGTGTAGCCGCCCATGGCTCCGCCGAGGGCCTTGCCGAGGGTGCCCGTGATAATGTCCACCCGATCGAGTACGCCGCAATGCTCAGCAGCCCCCCTCCCGGTCTTGCCGATAAAGCCGGCGGAGTGGCACTCGTCGACCATCACCAATGCGTCGTACTTGTCGGCGAGGTTACAGATGCCCGCAAGGTCGGCCACGATGCCGTCCATAGAAAACACCCCGTCGGTGACGATGAGCTTAAAGCGTGCTCCCCCTTCATCGGCGGCTTTGAGCTGCTTTTCGAGGTCGTCCATATCATTATTGGCGTAGCGGTATCGGGCCGCTTTACAGAGGCGCACCCCGTCGATGATGCTGGCGTGGTTGAGGGCGTCGCTGATGATGGCATCTTCCGGGCCGAGCAGGGGCTCAAAAATCCCCCCGTTGGCATCGAAGCAGGCCGCGTAAAGTATGGTATCCTCACAGTGGTGGAAGTCGGCGATCTTTTGCTCCAACTCCTTGTGGATGTCTTGGGTGCCGCAGATAAAGCGCACGGAGCTCATGCCGAATCCGCGTGTGTCAAGGGTCTGCTTTGCCGCCTTCAGCACCTCGGGATGGGAGGAAAGACCGAGGTAATTGTTCGAACAAAAGTTCAATACCCTTTTACCGTTCACTTCAATTTCGGCGGCCTGGGGACCTTCAATGATGCGTTCGCGCTTGTACAGCCCCGCTTCTTCCGTGGCTTTGAGTTCGCTGATGAGGTGGTCTTTGATTTTTCCGTACATGATGTGTCTTAATTTACTGCGAAAATAGGCATTTGAAGGCAAAACGGGTTGCACTTGAACCGTGCGGCTTTGCGCCAAAAAAAGCCTCCCGAGAATCGAGATCAAGCCGAAGGCGTGACCGCAAGCATGAGAATGGGCTTCCGACCGAAGGGTGTCCCCTGACTTCCGCACAGCATCTCGGCAGTTTACATAACCAATTTAAAACCAATTATCAAAATTTGTGGTATTGACTATTTCGGGTGATCCTCCGAGAGGAAATACCCGAGTTTAATCTGAGAAATATGGGTATTCTGAATTTGAGCCTGTGTATTTTCATATGATACCGCTGAACGGTATGTTTTTTCCACTTTGTCTTGATACAAAGTGGAGGAAAAATCA
>PXBH01000146.1 GCA_003565555.1 Cryomorphaceae bacterium
ACATCAACTTGTCGTGGTGGTCTCCGATGGGATTCCTGCTTCTCGCAGGCGCTATAAAATCGCAGGGGATCAGCCGAGTGCCTTGATGAATCAGCTGATAAAAAGCGTGCTGACCGTTGGTGCCGGGTTCTCCCCAAATAACGGGACCCGTGTGGTAATGCACTTCTTTTCCGTTGCGGTCGGTGCGCTTTCCGTTGCTCTCCATATCCCCCTGCTGAAAATAAGCGGCAAAGCGGTGCAGGTATTGGTCGTAAGGCAAGAGTGCATGACTTTCCGCCCCCATGTAATTGGAATACCAGATGCCCAGCAGGGCTAAAATACAGGGCATACTGTCGGCTTTCTGCTCGCGGAAGTGGAGATCCATGGCATGGGCGCCTTCCAGCAGGGCCTCAAACCGGTCAAAACCCACGGCGAGTGCGATAGGCAAACCGATGGCCGACCAAAGGGAGTACCTGCCACCCGTCCAATCCCAAAAGCGAAACATATCGGCCGTGTCAATCCCGAACTCCGCCACAGCCTTTTCATTGGTCGAGACAGCTACAAAATGCGCAGCGATATCGGCCTCAGTACCTCCGTTGTTCAGAAACCAGCGACGCGCCGTGCGGGCATTCGTCATGGTCTCCTGGGTTGTAAAGGTCTTCGAAGCAATGATGAAAAGGGTGGTCTCCGGATCGATTTGCTTAAAGGTTTCCGCGATATGGGTTCCGTCCACATTGCTCACAAAGTGCATTTTCAGACGGTTGCCGTATGACTTTAGGGCTTCGGTCACCATCACGGGGCCCAGGTCGGAACCTCCGATGCCGATATTGACAATATGCGCGAGTGGCTTACCCGTGTAGCCCATTCTGCGCCCGTCGATGACCTCCTCTGTGAAGGACTTCATTTGCGCGAGTACTTCCCGAACCTCCGGCATCACATCCTTTCCGTTCACCTCTACCGGGTCTTCGCCGCGGTGCCGCAATGCCGTATGCATTACCGCGCGGCCCTCCGTTTCATTGATGGCCTCCCCGCCGAAAAAAGCCTCCACAGCCTCATCCAATCCGCATTGCTCCGCCAGGGCTTTCAAGTCGGAAATTACTTCATCGTCTATTCTGTTTTTACTGTAGTCGAGCAGGATATTGTCGAAGCACTTCGTAAACTTTTTAAAGCGCTCGGGATCCGATTCGAACATGTCGCGCATTTGCAGATTTTGCATACGCTCAGCGTGCACCGTAAGCCTTCGGTGGGCCTCAGTGGCGGTAAAATCTACCTTTGGAAGCATGGCGGTCAGGCGTTTCTGTTGATGCAATTCAGGTCTTCAAAAGCACCTTTGAGGCGCTCAACGAAAGCAGTTTCGGCTTTGCGCAGCCAGTTGCGCGGGTCGTAATGCTTTTTGTTGGGACTGTCCGGACCGTCGGGGTTTCCGATTTGGGTTTGGAGATAACCCTCATGACTTTTGTAGAAATCGCGCACGCCTGACCAGAAGGCCCACTGCATGTCGGTATCGATGTTCATCTTGATGGCGCCGTAAGAGATGGCTTCGCGAATTTCCTCTACCGAGGAGCCCGAACCTCCGTGAAAAACGAAGTTCACGGGCTTTTGCTCGGTCTTGAATTCGGATTCGATGTGGCTCTGAGAATTTTTCAAGATCACGGGCTGCAGGGATACATTTCCCGGCTTGTACACCCCGTGTACATTCCCGAAGGCCGCCGCAATGGTGAAGTTCGGCGAAATCTTGAGCAGGCGCTCGTAGGCATAGGCCACCTCTTCCGGTTGGGTGTAGAGCTTGGAACTGTCCACATCGGTATTGTCCACGCCGTCTTCCTCACCGCCGGTCACTCCGAGCTCGATTTCGATGGTCATGCCCATCTTGCTCATACGCTCGAAGTATCGGGCGCAGACCTCGATATTTTCTTCGATGGGCTCTTCGCTGAGGTCGAGCATGTGGGAGCTGTAGAGGGGCTGCCCGTTTTTGGCGAAATACTCTTCACCTGCGTCGAGGAGTCCGTCGATCCAAGGCAACAATTTTTTCGCACAATGATCGGTGTGCAGCACCACGGGCACTCCGTAGGCCTTGGCCATCTCGTGTACGTGGAGCGCTCCCGAAACACCGCCTACAACGGCACCGGTCTGATTTTCGGAGGTGATGCCCTTTCCGGCAAAAAAGTGTGCCCCGCCGTTAGAGAACTGAATGATCACCGGGGAGTTCACCTCCCGAGCCGTTTCCAGCACGGCATTTACAGAGTTGGTTCCGATGGCATTGACTGCGGGCAGTGCAAAACCAGTCTTTTTGGCGTAGTTGAAAAGGTCTGTCACTTCTTTACCGTGAAGTACTCCTGATCTGAATTTCTTACTCATGGTCTTCATTGTTTAGGTTTTTTTCAAGTCCGCACACAATCATGCGTGCGGTAGCCGGATTGGTGGCTAAAGGTACATCATGCACATCACAGATGCGCATCAGCATGGCGATGTCAGGCTCGTGGGGATGTCTGTCCAAGGGGTCGCGAAAAAACAGTACGGCATCTACATTTCCTTCGGTAACCATAGCGGCAATTTGCGCATCCCCTCCCCGCGGCCCGGATTCTACTTTTTTGACGGTAAGTCCGGCGCGCTCTGCGTGCGAGCCGGTAGTACCCGTTGCCACCAAAGCGACATCCGCCCGGTGTAAAAAGTCGAGGTGCTTCATGAGGAAGGAGACCATTTCGGCCTTCTTTCCGTCGTGCGCTATGATGGCAAAGGTCATTGGTTGTAAAAAACGTGGTATTCGAAGGGACCGAGCTCCGCTTCCTCACCGAAGGCCTCAACGAGGCCTACGCCGTCAAAAACACAGCGGTAATTGCCTTCCGGCAAATCTTCAAGGGTCACAGAGACGTTTTCATCACTCAGGTTCACCACGGTAACAATGCCCGAGGGAGACTGACTTCGCATGAAAGCATAGACCTTATCATCCGCTCCCGACTTCAGCTTTCTGAATTCTCCGCCGAAGTTTCCGTTCCAAAGGGCGAGGTTGTTTCTGTTCAACATCAATAGTTTTCCGTAAAAATCGGCGTATTTATAGTCGCCCCATTCCACCTCGTCTTTTTCAAAAAATTCGAGGGCCTTGTCGAGTCCCGCTTCCTGACCGCTGTACACGAGGGGCATCCCGTTTACGGTAAAGGTGAGGGCGGCAAAGGCCAAATGCCCGTCGCCGAAGCGCTCATGAACGGTTCCGTTCCACGAATTCTCATCGTGGTTGGTGGTAAAGTACATTTTAAACGCATCATTGGGCAGGGCATCCGGGGCGGCTTCCATATAGGCATCAATGTCGGCGGTAGTTTTCTCGCCGGAGGCCACACCGTTAATGATGTGGAGCCATTCCCAGGCGTAGGCAGCGTTGAAAGCTTTGTTGTGCAGCTCGGGATTTTCAGCTTCGGCAAGCATGAAGATGTCGGGCTTTACGGCGCGCAGGCTGTCCGTGCAGGCCTCCCAGAAATCTGTGGGAACATAGTCAGCCACATCGCAGCGGAATCCGTCGATGTCAAACTCGCGCACCCAATAGGCCATAGCGTCGATCATGGCGGCGCGCATCTCCTCATTCTCATAATTGAGGTCGGCCACATCACTCCAGTCGGTGCCTTCCGGCGGCATCAGGTTGCCGAGTGAGTCGAGGGTGTACCAATCTTTGTTGTTCTCGGCCCAGACGGCGTCGAAAGACGTATGGTTGGCCACCCAATCGATGATCACATTAATATCAAGGCGGTGTGCCTCGTCCACCAAAGCCTTGAAATCTTCCTTGGTACCGAACTCGGGATTCACGTCTTTGTAGTCCTTCACAGAGTAGTAGCTTCCCATGCTTCCCTTTCGGTTCTTTTCTCCGATGGGATGGATGGGCATCAGCCAAAGTACGGAAATACCGAGATCGCTGATGCGCGCCAGGTCTTCGCGCAGGGCATTGAAAGTCCCCTCAGGGGTATGCTGCCGAATATTGGCTTCGTAAATGGTGGCATTCTTCACCCATTCGGGGTGGTAGAGCCCTTCGGAAACTTCGGCATCAATATCTTCCGCAGTCTCAAATTCAGATGCGGGCTGTGGCGGGTTGCAGGCACCGAAAATAAATACGGTTGCAAAAAGGTAAAAAAACGGTTTCATCTTCATGGGGTAGTCAGAATTTCAAATGACAATGGGGGCAAAGTTACCGATAAGGATTGACCTTCCGAGGTTACCTCGTGGCCGAAGCGGCCGCGCAGGCCCTCGGCGTTTACATGCACGGGAAGTTCCGCGTGCACTGTGCGCGTGCTGTCCGATTTATTGAAGAATACCGCGGCGGTTTGGTCAAAGTAGGTCCTGTAGTAGGCATAAGTATGTGCACCGCATTGGAGCACATCCAAGTCACCGTAAAGAAGCGCCATATGGCTGCGGCGCAGTGCGGCTGTTTCCTTCACCGTTTGAAGGGTGGATTTTTCTTCGGCGCTGAGGTCCTCTCCGAAGCGCATCATGCGCCGATTGTCGGGGTCATTGCCGCCGGGCATGCCGATTTCGTCTCCGTAGTAGATCACGGGAATGCCGGGCAGGGTGAAATTGAAAGCGTGGAGCAAAGCCAGTTTTCGGTATCCCGCCGGATCGGCGATGTCGATTTTTCGTGTCCACCCGGCCAATTTGGCATCTTCTGCAAAATCCACGGATCCGTCCGCGTAAGAGATGAACCGCGCGCGGTCCTGATTCCCCGAAATATTGCCCATAAGGTGATGGTGCCCGTAGGCTTCCAAACTCCGGCGCAGCTCGGCGTCGAGATCAGTCATGGGCGCTTCGGGATCGGCAAAGGCGCGCACCGCCGCATCGTAAAGGTTGAAGTCAAACTGACCGTCGAGCAATCCGCTCCCGATGTAGCTCGCAATGAGCTCGGGATTCCCGTAGGTTTCCCCGATCTGATATACGGTACGCCCTTCGGGCACAGCCACTCGGTACTTCAGTTTTCGCGTAAGCTCACGCCAAAAATCCAGAGAAATATGCTTCGTAGCATCGTGGCGAAAACCGTCGATCTCGAAATTTTCGAACCAAAACAGGGCTGAGTCGGTCATGGCGGCGATCACCTCCGGATTTTCCAAGTCGAGGGTGGGCATGAAGGTATCGAACCAGGTAGTGAGGCGGTGCTCGTCCCAGCGCTCGGTATTGAGGCTCCCGTCGGGAAGGTAGAGTGCGGTGGCCCACTCCGGGTGTGCTCGGTAAACGGGGTGCTCTTCGTGCACATGGTTGGCCACGTAGTCGAGAATCACATTGGCTCCGCTCGCGTGGGCATCGGCGATGAGCCCGCGAAGCACGGCATCATCCCCGAAGCGAAAATCAACGCGGGAAGAAGATACGGGCCAATAGCCGTGGTAGCCGCTAAACCTGCTTCGCACCCCGCCTTCATCCCAGAGTCCGTAAGCGCCGAGGGGATTCTGCGTGATGGGCGAGAGCCATACGGTGTTCAGACCGAGTTCGTCAAAGTAGCCCTCCCGAATTTTCTCAGCCACTCCCGCCAGATCACCGCCGTAGTAATTGGCGGGCGGCATGATTTCGGGATCCGCTACGGTGTAGTCGTTTGAAGTGTCTCCGTTCACAAAACGGTCTACCATGAGGAAATACATGGCATAGCTGTGCTTATCCGTTCGATCCAGCGCGCCGGGATCCGCGACAGGACTGCCTTTTTCCAGCGGAATGCGGAGATCGTTGGTACGGATGCCCTCCTTCCCGCCGAATACGCGGAAGGTGCTGCGTGCTGTTTTTTCGGCCGCAGCGGGTACCGCCACAGCCAGGCGATCACCGCGGCGTGCGAAGCGTCCGCTCGGGAGCAGGTGATTTTCCCAGAGCACCACGGGCGGATCCAAATCTTCCGCGTAGTGAAAGACCAGCGAATCACCCGACACGCCGTAAGCGCTGATAAACGGGCGCTCCCGCTCCTCTCCCACCCGAAATGCGGAATTGAGTCCGCCGCTGCCGTTGTCCTTGGTCAGGGGATTGCCCGCATCGCGCTTGTCGCGGCCGTCTTCGGTCACGAGATAGCCGTAGAGGCCGGGCGGGAGCACCAAGTCTGCGGTCCACACGGCACCCTCCTTTTTCAGGGGCGTGGCCTTATGGTTCCACCCGTTGAATTCTCCTTTCAGGGCCACTTCGCGCGCGCCGGGATCAGCGGCGGTGTACACAAAGCGAAAGGGTTGACTCCTGTTTTTAAAGACGGGAATGTGGTAGCGCACCCCTTCGTAATCGGCATAAAGGGCTGCAACGGCTGCGTCTGCGCGGAAGTCATACACGGTGACCGTTCCCGCACCGCGATCAAATGCAAATTGGACATCGACGGTAAAGCCGGCGGTATCCGTTTTTTCGGGAAATTCGAAAAAATCGGCGAGGTAAATCACCGTGGTGTCGTAGTCCAAGTGAACGGGAAGCGCAGGCTCCGCTATGGCTGTTCCGTGCACCAAGGCCGGCTCGGGCCGGGGGGCGCGGTCTGTGCAGGCGGTCATCAGGGCTGCCGCCAAAACTCCGATCAGCAGATGTACCCGTGCTTTCATACTTCGGCAATTACAGTATCAGCAGGTGCGACGGTGTACGGCTTTCCGTAAATCAGCAGGTCAATACTGCGGTCAGAGCGGTTGGATACACTGACTTTTTCGCGGGTCACGTGCACGGATACGGTCACCCCGCGGTACACAATATTGAAGCGATAGCTTTTCCATCCCGAGGGGATCATCGGTTCGAAACTCAGCTTTCCGTCGTACACCCTTTTTCCGCCGAAACCTTCGACAAGGGCCATCCATGAGCCGGCCATTGAGGTAATATGGAGTCCTTCATCGGCCTCGTGGTTGTAATCGTCCAGGTCGAGCCTGGCCGTGCGGAGGTACATCTCGAGGGCCTTGTCTTCCCGGCCCAGTTTGGCAGCCAGCACAGCGTGCACACAGGGGGAAAGCGAGGATTCGTGGAGGGTCTTGGGCTCGTAGTAATCGAAGTTTTCGCGGATGGTTTCGGCATCGAAGCGGTCTTCGAAAAAGTACATGCCCTGAAGCACATCCGCCTGCTTGATGAAGACCGAGCGCAGAATGCGGTCCCAAGACCAATGCTGGTTGATGGGGCGCTCTGCCGGGTCGAGATCGGCAGCGGTGAGGAGTTCCTTGTCGGTAAATCCGTCTTGCTGCAGGAATACCTTGGTGCCTTCGAGACGCGGCTGTCGGATCCCTCGGGCAATCGCTTTCCACCGATCAGTTTCCGCGGCGTCGCGAAATCCTGTTTTTGCCGTAAAGGCACTCCAAAACTTCGAATCACCCCGGGCAGCCTCGATGCATTCGAGGGTGTACTCGAGGGTCCACTTTGCGATGTAATTGGTGTACCAATTGTTGTTGACATTGTTCTCGTACTCATTCGGGCCGGTCACACCGAGCATGACCCAGTCGCCTTCCGCGCTGCTTTGATGAACGCGTTGGCTCCAAAAGCGGGAGATGGCCACGAGCACTTCCAGCCCGCCTTCCTTGAGGTAGCCGCTGTCGCCGGTATGGCGGATGTAGTTGAATATGGCGTAAGCGATGGCGCCGTTGCGGTGGATTTCTTCGAAGGTGATCTCCCACTCGTTGTGGCATTCTTCACCGTTCATGGTCACCATGGGGTAGAGCGCCGCTCCGTCTTTAAAACCGAGTTTTTCGGCGTTTTCGATGGCTTTTTGCAAATGCTTGTAACGGTAGAGCAAGAGATTCTTGGCAGTTTCCTGACCGGCTGTGAGCATATAGAAGGGCAGGCAGTAGGCCTCTGTGTCCCAGTATGTACTGCCGCCGTATTTCTCTCCTGTGAATCCCTTGGGCCCTATGTTGAGGCGCGCGTCCTCACCGGTATAGGTTTGGTTCAGTTGAAAAATGTTGAAGCGGATGCCCTGCTGTGCGGCCACATCGCCTTCGATGACCACATCATTCATCTTCCACCGCTCGGCCCATGCCTCACGCTGCTCGTCGAGCATGGCGTCAAAACCCTTCGCGGCAGCCTGCTCCGTCACCGCGCGGGCGCGCTTCATGAGGTCCTGCTTCGCATGGTTTTCCGAGCTAATGTTGGCGGCAAATTTATATACCGTCACTTCGTCTTCGGGCGCGACGGTGACGGTGATCAGGTTTTCTGTGTACTTCGTGCGCTCCGCCGGAGTTGCATCAAAGGCGGTCGGCTCACCGTTTTTGGTCACGGCAATGTGCTGGCCGGTGCACACGTGAAAGTCGAGCTTCTTGGTTTTCATCGTGAGAAAAGCCCGGTCCTTTTCTGTGGTTTTCTCCGTTTCCTCCCAGAATTTCTCGTCGTAATTGCTGTCTTGATTGATGATGTCGCCGTCGATGAAGGTGCGAAATTTTATTTTTCCCCTGTAATTGAGCGACTTGACAGCATAGCGTATGGCTGCAGATTCATCCTCCTTCATGCTCAGGAAGCGGTGAGCAGTGACGCGAATTTTGGTTCCGTCTTTCATCTCGGCGGTGAAGCTTCGGTGCAGGGTGCCTTCCTTCATATTGAGTTCCCTTCTGAAGTCGCTCACCTTGCACTCGGCCAGATCGAGGGGCACATCGTTGAGAAGGGGACAGATTCCGATCCAGTTGGCTGCGTTCAACACTTTGGCAAAGTACTCGGGGTAGCCGTTCTTCCACCATCCCACACGCGTTTTATCGGGGTAGTATATACCGGCCACATAGTTTCCCAAAAGGGTAGCGCCCGAGTAGCCTTCTTCGAAATTGGCTCGCTGCCCCATACGGCCGTTGCCCAAGCTGAAGATGCTCTCAGAAGCGAGGGACATTTCGGGGTCAAAACCTTCTTCGATGATGCGCCACGCATCGGGGGTGTAGTATTGTTTCATGATGGTTTTATGTTTTTTTCCGCGCTGATTTGCGCGCCGTATTCATTTTTTTCGTTGACCCGCCGGGGCATCAAAATTCGTCAAAAATCTCCAACCCCCTGTCGGCAAAACCGGGGATCACAAGGTGTGCTTTTCCCAGCACTTGCGGGGTACCCACGCCCACCGCATACATACCGGCGGCCAGTGCCCCCTCAATACCCGCTGAGGCGTCTTCAAAAACCACACAATGCTCGGGGTCCACACCGAGGGCCTCAGCCCCGAGCAGGAAGGTCTCCGGGTGGGG
>PXBH01000158.1 GCA_003565555.1 Cryomorphaceae bacterium
CGGAGCGGTCTCACAACCGGAGGGCGTAAAACCGATTTTTCGGAAAAATGATAATCAGTAGGTTACATCCGGTTATATCGTAGGAACGGCGTGAATCTCGCGGCGGGCTTTGCACACGAAGTCACGGTCCGCTTCAGAAAGGTACACCTCCGTGGTCTTGTTCACAAGCTCGGCATCGTAAGGCAGCTTCACGCGAACGTAGTTTCGGGTGAATCCGTACATCATACCGCCGTCTTCCTCCGCTTCAAAAAGCACTTCATGCGCCTTCCCGGTTTGTTCGGCATAAAAGGCTTTCAGTTTGCGGTGTGAGAGCAGCCGAAGTAGCTTCGTTCGGTCCTTTCGCACCTCTTGCGGCACAGTATCTCCGAGCCTGATTGCGGTGGTATTCGGCCGTTCGGAGTAGGTGAACACGTGGAGGTACGAGACGGGCAGATCGGTAAGGAATTGCTGCGTTTCCGCAAAAAGGGCATCAGATTCGCCGGGAAAGCCGGTAATTACGTCCACCCCGATACAGGCATCGGGCATCAGGGCCTTGATGCGCTCCACCCGGCTCCGGTACAAGTCAGTGCGGTAGCGGCGGCGCATGGCCGAGAGGATGGTGTCAGAACCCGACTGCAAGGGAATATGAAAATGCGGGACGAACTTCCGGCTGTTTGCGCAAAACGCGATGATCTCATCGCTGAGCAGGTTGGGCTCAATGCTGGATATCCTGTACCGCTCCACGCCCTCTACCTCGTCAAGGGCCCGGATCAAATCGAAAAAGTTCTCATCCGTGCCGTGGCCGAAATCGCCGATATTGACGCCGGTCAACACGATCTCGACGGCACCCGCTTCGGCGGCTTCACGCGCTTTAGCCACGGTAGCGGCCACATCGGCGCTGCGGGACCTGCCTCGGGCCAGGGGAATGGTGCAGAATGCGCAAAAATAATTGCAGCCGTCCTGCACCTTCAGAAAGGTGCGTGTGCGGTCGCCTCGGGAAAAACCGGGCACAAACTGCTTGGCATATTTTATCTCGCGGACAGCGGTGCGCGATTTTTCAAAAACGGTTTCCTTCTCAAGGTATTCGGCAACGTTGAATTTTTCTTCCGCCCCGAGTACGAGGTTTACCCCGGGTATGTCCGCTATTTCGGCGGGCTTGAGCTGGGCATAGCACCCGATGACGATGATGACCGCTTCCGGATTAACGCGCAAGGCTTTGCGCACTACAGCACGGCACTTTTTGTCTGCATTGTCGGTTACAGAGCAGGTATTGATGATAAATACATCGGGGCTGTCTTCAAATTTCACCCGGGCATAACCGGCCTCTGTGAGTCCCCGTGCTATGGTGCTCGTCTCCGAAAAATTCAACTTACAGCCGAGCGTATAATAGGCTACCTTCTTGAATTGAAGCATGGCGCAAAGGTAAGGATTCGCTCCGTGAAATGCGTATCACAAAACGGCATCTGAGCAATGTAAAAATACCGTCCGGGCCATTAACGCAGCTCGGTCCGCACAAATTTGGTGCGCGAAAATCCGCCGGTATCAGTGTGCGCTCCGAAGATGTAAACCCCGGGAGCAAGTGCCCCGACGGGTATGCGCTGCTCTTCGCTGCGAATATTTCCGGAAAGGACGATCTTACCGTTCACATCGGTGATGAACCAATTTCCCCGGGGCGCTTCGAAACGCGCATGTATAAAGTCGGAAGCGGGGTTGGGCCAAATGTCGAGGTCGCGCTGCGGATTGTCTGCGAGGTCGGTGCTCAGATCGATTTCCGCGTCGACGAGCAGTTGTGCGCTGACAGTTTGGCCGTCGATCACGGAAATACGCAGCACCTCTCCTTCCGCATCCGGCGAAATCCATGCGTAATCGATTTGCAGCGGGCGCTGTATGACCTGACCGACACCGAGCTCTCCGATGTAGAGCGTGTCCCTGATCATGCGTTCGGCTCTTACGCGAACCACATCGTAGGTTCCGTAGGGGGTGGTGAGTGTGCCCCAGGCATCGGCGTGGGTGAAGCGCGTACCCGACTGCCCGTAATAGCCGAAGAGCGGCACCTCAATATCGAATGCCACAGACACTGTATCGCGGAGGTCATAGGCGAGCGGGAACGGATAGATGCGGTCCGTATCATCGTAGGGATTAATGAGGGGGAAACCGGAAACCGAAAAGGCCACCCCGACTTCGTAATAGCCGGTGGCGTCATTGCGGTAAAACTGATAGGCATCGGAAATTTCTACCGGGAGGTCGAGGTCGATATCGAACTCTTCAGCGGGATTTTGCAGCGGCAGGGCGTGGGTCGCGAGCACGGCAGGATTTCCCGGACTGTTGAAGGCCAGCTGATAAAAAATGCCCATATCATTGATGTCGGTGAAGGATTGTTCCGCTTCATCGAGGGAGGGAAATTCGGAAAAATCCCAAGACAGGTCTTCTCCTTCCGCATTCAGATCGAAGGGAAGCTCAGTTCCGGGAGACAAATTCTTGTAAACCAATTGGGAGCCCGGCCCTGTAAAATCGTTACCGTCTATGACGGGCTGAGCGATCAAGGTGCCGCAAAACAGCGCGGCTGCGAACGAAAAGAGAGGTCTGCACATGGGTTAACGTGTATTTGTGACAATCGCTAAAGTAGACATTTCCTTCCGCAGCATCAAAGGGCACGAAAAAAACCAGTAATTTTGGGCGATGAACTTGATCAAATTCCTTTCTGTCGTTCTGCCGGTCACCCTCTGCACCCTTTCGTTGCAAGCCCAAAAAGACAGTGACCTGATCCAATTTTCAGGGGTAGTCATTACCAATGACAGCCTGGACCCGGTGCCCTTTGCCAATGTAATGATTGCCAATTCAGGGCGGGGAACGACCACGGACATTTACGGCTACTTCTCATTTGTAGCGCAGAAGGGCGATTCCGTTGTTTTCTCGAGTGTGGGATTTCATCGGGCGCGGTACATGATCCCCGACACCCTGGAGGGAAATCGATATTCGCTTATGCAGGTGATGGTGCGCGACACGATCACCCTTCAGGAAACCACGATTTACCCCTGGCCTACGAGAGAGCAATTCAAACAGGCCTTTCTTGCCATGCGCATACCGGACTCGGATGTCGACAGGGCGCAGCGCAATTTGGAGCGCTCGGATCTGATCGTGCGTATGGATCAGATGATGCCTTCGGGATCAGAGACTTTCAAATCGTCCATGCAACAGTACCAGAGCCAGCTCTACCACGCCGGCCAAGCCACACCGATCCAATTGCTCAATCCCGTTGCTTGGTCCCAGTTTGTCCAGGCGTGGAAACGGGGCGATTTTCAGTCTGAACGAAAGCGCGGCGGGCAATAATACCCCGAGGATTTCTGTTATGTTTGCGGTTTTGAAAAACAAACACTTCGTTTGGCTTTGAGATGGGGGATTCTTCTGGTGTTGGCCGCACTTGCGGTGTGGCCGCAAACGGTATCTGCACAGGTGCGCGCCGAGGTATCAGGCAAAATTAAAGACAGCGACGGAAAGCCCGTAGAGTTTGCCAACGTGTACGTTCGCAAGCAGGGAGCGGGCACATTTACCGATGAACGCGGGAGATACAAAATCGACATCCGGCCCGGCGAGCGTATTCTGGTCGAAGTAAGCCACACCTCCTTCAAGGCAAAATCTGCAGAAATCTCCATCGAGCAAGGCGAAAAGCTGAGCTTAGACTTTACCTTGGAGTATCTCCAAATCGAAGGAGTTGAAATCCTCGAGGACCGTTCGCGAAAGAGTGCCATGCAGCAGGTTCCCATCAAAGATATTCAGATCAATCCCTCCGTGCAGCAGGGTATCGAGAGCGTGCTCACCTCGCAGCTCGGGGTGCAAATCAGCAATGAGCTCAGCTCGGTGTACAGCGTGCGTGGCGGAAGTTACGCGGAAAACCTCGTGTACGTAAACGACATCGAAGTGTACCGCCCTTTCCTCGCCCGCTCCGGTGAGCAGGAAGGCCTGAGCTTCCCGAATCCGGATATGGTGGGCAGCATCTATTTCAGCGCCGGAGGTTTCGAGCCGCGCTACGGCGACCGGATGAGTTCGGTACTTGACATCCGCTACAAAAAGCCCAGAAGGTTCGGCGGAAGTGCGAGCGCGAGTTTGCTCGGAGGATCCCTTTCCCTCGAATCAACCTCGAAAAACGGAAAGCTTACCCAAGTGACGGGCGTGCGCTACTTCACCAACCAGTATGTGCTGGGGGGGCTGGATACCCAAGGAGATTACCGCCCCGACTTCACAGACGTACAAACTTACTGGACCTATCAGATCAACAAGAAGTGGGAAGCCGCATTTTTGGGCAACTACTCGGCCAATAACTACCGCTTTGTGCCCGGCAGTCGGGAGACCCAATTCGGAAGTTTCAATGAAGCCCTGCGCTTTACCGTATTCTTCGAGGGGCAAGAACTCACCTCTTTTGAAACCTATTTCGGTGCAGTTTCGCTGGAAAACAGGCCGAACAGCAGCACCACACTCAAATTCATCGCCTCCGCATTTCGCACCATCGAAGAGGAAAACTTCAGCATATTCGGACAATACCGCCTCGATGAACTCGAACGCGACCTCGGGGACGACAATTTCGGAGATGTGGTCCGCAACCGAGGTATCGGAAGTTTCCTTCAAAATGCGCGCAATTCCATAGATGCCACCGTTTTCAATTTCCAACACCGAGGTTTCAAGACCATTGACAACAAATTTTTGCAGTGGGGTGCCTCATGGCGCATCGACGACATTACCGATCGACTGAGCGAATGGCAATACATCGACTCGGCGGGATATGCCACCCCGATTAATCCCGGAGATCAAGTCATGATGAACGACGTGATCCGAGGCGGAAATACCATTGCCAGCCATCGGTTCATGGCCTACGTTCAAAACAGTTGGGACCTCATCCTCAACAATGAAGCAGAGCTGACAGCCACGGCAGGTGTGCGTGCCCACCACTGGACCTTCAACGGACAAACCACCGTAAGTCCGCGGGGAACCATCGCCTACAAACCCAAGTGGGAGAAAATGATCAACGACTCGACCAAAATCAGGCGCGATGTCTTGTTCCGCTTCAGTACGGGGTTTTACCATCAGCATGCCTTCTACCGTGAATTGCGCGGCATAGACGGTGCCATCAATATGCAAAACCGCGCACAGGAAGCCATTCATTTCGTTCTCGGTGCAGATGTGAACTTTAAAATGTGGAACCGGGATTTCAAATTTATCACCGAGGCCTACTACAAGCACCTCAATAATCTGGTGCCTTATGAAATCGACAATATCCGCCTGCGCTACTACGGTGATCAACTTTCCAACGGTTACGCCGCGGGATTGGATATGAAAATTCACGGAGAGTTTATCCCGGGCATTGAATCGTGGATGAACCTCAGCTTCCTGCGCACACAGGAGGACCTGGTAGGCGACTTCTATCTGCGCAACTTCAACGATGAGGGGGAAGAAATCATCCCCGGCTTCACAGCCAACAATAACGTAGTAGCGACCGACACGGTCTTCCCGGGCTTCATACCCCGCCCTACCGATCAGCTCGTCTTCTTCAATATGTTCTTTCAGGATGAAATGCCCAGTTTGCCCTCCTTTAAGGTTCATGTGAACCTTACCTTCGGATCCGGGCTGCCTTTCGGACCGCCCAATTTCCAGCGGTGGCAGCAAACGGAGCGCTACCGCCCCTACCGCCGCGTCGACATCGGTTTTTCCAAAGACCTCAAATCGCAGAAAAATCCCGACAAGGGCCTTTTCGGAAAATTTGACCGCGCATTTGTAAGTGTGGAAGTGTGGAACCTGCTCGACATCAACAATACCATCTCCTATACCTTCGTGCGCGAGAGCGGCGGCCGGCAATACGGCGTGCCGAACTACCTCACCGCACGGCGGGTCAACCTGAAATTTGCCGTGACTTTCTGAAAAGGTCGCGCGGGTAAAATGCCCTGCTCGGGAGAATGAAGAAAGCAAAAGTTTCATAATACGAGGTTCGGGATTTTTCCGTCAAATCCCTGATGATAGGCCTTCAGGAGGAAAAATAACCCCTTCGGCGCCGCCCTCCTCCCCGTCGTGCGCCGTGATTTTTTATACTTTACGGCTTTCAAAAAAAAAAATCAACGCTGATGAAAACCCTCACAAAAGAAGACCAACAGAAAATCACCCCCTCAGATGCCGTTAATATGCTGAAAGAAGGCAACAGCAGATTTGTACAGAAGAAAATGTTCGACCGCGACTTTTTGAGTCAGGTGGCCGTTACTTCCAAAGGTCAATATCCCTTTGCCGTGGTTTTGAGTTGCATTGACTCGCGTGTGCCCGCAGAAGTTGTTTTTGACCAGGGAATCGGTGACATATTCAGCTGCCGCGTGGCGGGAAATATCGTCAATGAAGATGTTCTCGGCAGCATGGAATTCGCCTGTAAGCTCGCAGGTTCCAAGGCCGTGGTGGTTCTGGGCCACACCAAATGCGGTGCGGTAAAGGGCGCCTGCGATTCGGCGGAGATGGGCAACCTCACAGCCCTCTTGAAAAAAATCAAGCCCGCGGTGGACGCCGAAAAAACGGAAACCGGCGTGCGCAATTCGGGCAATGCTGCTTTCGTGGACAAGGTGGCCGACATCAACGTGCGCATGGTCATGGAGCAGATCAAAAATGACAGCCCGGTGCTTCGTGAAATGGCCGAGAAAGGAGAGATCACTTTGGTCGGCGGAATGTACAATGTGGACACCGGCGAGGTCGAAATTTTCGGCTGAACGGCTCGAACAGCGACCGAATAGGTACAGCCCGAAAACGCTTGTTTTCGGGCTTTTTTTATGAAATCACCCGAGAATCAACAGGTCCTCCACTCCTTGAACAGAGATTGGAAATTTTCATGAATCCGGCCGTTTGTGCAGAGGATTTGCTTTCCGAAAATGTAATTTCCCCCGCCGGAAAAGTCGGTGACCGTGCCGCCGGCCTCCCTGATGAGGATGTCCCCCGCGGCTACGTCCCAAGGGTTGAGGTTGTATTCGTAGAATGCATCGAAACGGCCGCACGCAAGGTAGGCCATGTCCAGCGCGGCAGCGCCGGGACGACGAATACCGCGTGTGCGGCTGTTTACCGTCTCTAAAATCTCGAGGTAGGCACGCATTCTTCCGCGGTCGTCATAGGGAAATCCCATCGCGACCAGTGCACGGCTCATATCCGACTGTTCAGAGACAGAAATCGGCGTCGCATTAAGCCGCGCTCCTCCTCCGCGGAAGGCATCAAAGCAGGCCGCATGCATGGGGTCGAAAATAACGCCGAGCACCACTTCATCTCCGTCTCTCAAAGCCACACTGGTACACCAAAAGGGGATGCCGTAGAGGTAATTCGTAGTGCCGTCGAGGGGGTCGATGATCCAATTGAAGCGCTCCCCGCGTTCGGTACTCGTACCCTCTTCGGCAATGAAGCCCGCCTCCGGAAGAATTGCGCGCAATCCCCGCACAAAGCGCTCCTCGGCCTCTTTGTCCGCACGCGAGACCAAGTCATTTGATCGGCCCTTAAAGGAAGCATCACTCAGACCGAGAGAAGCCTGTTCGGTTTTCAAAAAATTTCCGACCTCCAAAGAAAGGTCGACCACCGCGGGAAGGATTTCTTTCAGCATGTGCGCAAAGGTAAGCGGAATCTGACCTTAAGTCGGGAAAAAGTTCGCTTTCGGTGGGCAGATGTTCAACGGCGCAGCGGGTCAATCTCGCCCTCTTCCCGCGGATCATTGACATAGGCCGCAAACACCGGAATTCCCGTGTCCCTATGGCGCAACACCGCGTGGTAGGGCACATCAAAAACCACCGAGGGCGGCAATGACGTGGCCGAAATTCCCGCCGTAGTGGCTGCGGCACCCTCTGCTCCGCGCTCATCAATTTTTAATACAGCATCATGCCGCAAGAGGTCTACGTGAAGGTTGCGCCCCGTCAACGCTTTCCCGACGGACGACAAATCGGCCTCAGCTTCATTAAAAATCTTGAGTACACCGAGCCGCTTCATGGCCGGGATCAGGCTTTCGCCGAATTCGAGGGAAAGGCGCGGCATTTGCAAATCGATCCTTTCCGGAGCGAAGGTGGCCCGCATCACCGCATTGAGCACCGCCTCGTGGTCAGGTACGGCTGCAGGATCAAACCGGTCCGGGCGGACAACGATCAGCGAAAATGACGAATCGGCGAAGAAGAGCTCCGCAGCCGTGTAGCCCTCGGCGCGCATGACATTGATCCGCGCATCCGTGCGCATCATGGGAACTTCCGCAGACGCCCCGGATCCCGTAGTAAAGGGTGCGGGACGCGTGAGGTCTTCGTCAAAAGGATGCTCCCAATCCGCTTTGAAATAAATCACATTCAAAAGAAATGCGGCCGTTTCAGCGGGAATGCCGTCGATTACGCCTTCGATATGATCTCCCGAAGCGGCTTTCACGCGCTTGTTGATGGTTTCGGCAGATTCCGGATCGTCAAAGTCTTGCGCCAAATAATTGCCGCGATAGCCGTGGAGCAAAGTCCGGAGAAATTCAGACCGAATTTCTATCCGCGCGGGGTCGTAAAAAAAACCGTCGAACCAAGAAAGTTCACCGCCCGCATCTTCCGCAAGAGTATTTCGCACGGCAAAGTAACGCCGGGGGAGCGCCGCATTTATTCCCTTTTGCGTACCGAGGAGCGCCTCGACCTCTTCTGCCGTTTCCCCCGCTGATGCCTCAGCGAGGAGAGCCGTGAGCGCCCAAATACTCACCGGCGAAACGACCGTATTGGCATCGGCCCGATCCTCCGCGACGGCCGCAAATATTTTTGCCGAAAAGGATGACCACTCCACCGGGCTGCCGGGATCGGCGGTTTGGTACGGAGAATTGCGCGTACATTCTGAAAGGGCGAGCCCGCAGGCCGCAGCAAGGGTAAAGAGGAAGAGTCGAAATGGTTTCACAAGGGGCAGGTTTAAGCAAGGGATGGGCTATAGGTCCTTCGGGAGCTGTAAAGATGAAAAATATATGCGGGGAAGAAAAAACAGGATTGAACGCTCGGGTGCCCCCCGGCCGACAAAAACGGCGCTGACAAAATCTCAGCACCCTTCGCCGCGTGGTCATTGTACATCAGCTCGACGGGGTAGGCAAAAAAAA
>PXBH01000005.1 GCA_003565555.1 Cryomorphaceae bacterium
ACCACCGATACTTCCCAGGCTCCGATTTGCGATACGGCTCGGGTGATATCGCTCACGATGAAATCGTAGCTCAAGCCCAGAATGTAGTCGCCCCAATGGAGTCGGGCGGCTGCAGCCACGGCTTCGTTCACGCGCCAGTAAGGTCCGGCGGCAACATAAAGCGGCTTGGCATTGGATGCAAAACCGCCGCTGTCGAGGATAGCGTACCTCAGCAGCGCTCCCGTCATGAAAATATCGAAGTTGCCCTGATTGACATAGGTCATCAAGGGTTCGAGTCCGAGTCCGCCGTCGCCGAGGTCGAAGGCCGCGTTGGCAAATATCGTGATGCGGGCATTGAAATCGTGGCGCACGGCGTTGGCCCTGGTTACTTCGAGGTCACCGATTTGGGCGACCGATGCTCCGGCGGTTACCTTCACATTCTTTGATCCGCGCCTGTTTTTTCCTGTGTTGTCGTAGGAGTAAACCATTCCCGGGCCTGCGTGCAGGGAGCTCAGCCTCTCGTCTCCAAAGGCTTCGCCGCTCGGAGTGCCGGGGTCGTAGCTCACGCCGTTGTACTGACTTGCCCATTGTCCGGCTCCTGCCTGCACGCCGCGCTGATCATAAGCGAGATTTAATCCCGCCGAAAGGCGGGCATTATCGCTGATGCGGAGCGTATAGGCCAAGGAAAGGTTAAATTGTGAAGTGGTGAAGGCGGGATCTCCCGCGCGGTCGCCCATAAACATCAACCCGACGCTCAGCGCGCCGGCATCGCTGTCGACTATCCGCATGTCGAAAGCCGCGGTATTGGTCAGAAAGGGTACACCGAGCGACCGCCACTGCGAGCGGTGACCGAAGGAAGCCCTGTATTTTCCCTCCCCGCCCGTGAGCGCCGGATTGAGCGTCAGGGGCTGCAGGGCTTGCATGGTGAAGAGCGGATCTTGGGTCCGGGCCGCATTTGCTGCGAGGCACAGCATCACTGCGGCACACAGCATTCCCCTAGCGTGCATGAACGCGCGCGCACGGCTTTTTAAGGTTCGGTGCATTATCGGATAACGCTCAGATTGCCGCTGTCTACGATGAATTCACCTTCATCGGTAGAGACCTGCAAGTGGTAGACGTATGCCCCGTTGTCCACGGGCACACCCTGATGTGTACCGTCCCAGCACTCACTCTGTTCCGTTGTGCTGAATACGAGGTCTCCTCTTCGGTTGTAGATTTCCAGTCTGAGGGTTTCAATCCTGTCGCTCAACACACAGAGGGCGTCATTGAGCCCGTCGCCGTTCGGCGAGAAAATGTTCGGAATAAACGGCTCTGAGGGCGGCAATTCGCGGTCTACATAAACCGAGTCGGTGTCGAAGCAGCCGCGGTTGCTCACCACCGTTACATGATACATCAACGAAGAGTCGGGGTCGGCGAGGGGACTTTCGCAATCGGAGCAGCTCAGCCCGATGTCGGGTTCCCACAGGTAGGTCAGATTGTCGGCCGCGGGAGTGATGTTCACCTCGAGATATTCACTGCCCTCGATTCCGAGCCACACGGTATCCTGCGGAATTTCCGCATCGAAGAAGCCGAGATTGCCCACTTCCGCTTCCGCAAAATAAGTGCAGCCGTTGGCATCCGTTACGGTGGCCTCGTACAATCCCGTCGAGAGGTTGGTGATCTCCGTGCCTTCGAGATCGCCGGGCGACCATTCGGTGATGTAAGGTGCCGTATTTCCCCCGAGGAAGAGGGTGATCGCTCCCTCCTTGTCGTCGCACCAAGCGTCCGTTACATGCAGAGAGTCGATGGGATGGAGGGGTTCTTCAATCAGCAGGGAGTCGGTGGCCGTGCATCCCGCCGGGTCGACGGCCGTAACGGTGTAGCTGCCGGGCGGCAAGTTGTCCATCGAAGCCATGGTGGTATCCGCATGGGGCCAGTACACGCTGCTTTCTTCGGGAGTGACAGTCACGGAGGCCGAGCCGTCGTCGAATCCGATGCAAGTTACATCCGTTGTTTCAACGGAAAGTTCGGGCAGGGGCAGCACGTGAATTTCCGTGGAGGCGGTATCGGTGCAGCCGTACATGGTGCTCGCGATCACGGTAAAAGTACCCGAGCCTTCGTAGGTGAGGCTGTCGGCGGTGATTTCCTCGCCCTCGGCCGTAAATTCGTCGGGACCCGTCCAGTCGTAAAACACGGCTCCGCCCGCAGTGAGTTGAGCGCTGCCATTAAAGCATACGCTGTCGGGTTCGGAGATTTCGGCCGTAGGCGGGTGGTCCACGTGTACCGTCACGGAAACACAATCCGAAATATCGTCTACACTCTCGGCCCTCACCCAATAGACGGTGGTAGCGGTGGGGCTCACCCATATTGCGTTGCCCTCACCGATGAATTGGTCTGTAGCGCCGCAATCGGTTTCATACCAAATCCACTCGGCGCCGGTGCCCAAGGCTCCGCCGCTCACCGAGATTCTCAGGCTGTCGCCTATGCAGAGGCCGATTCCCGGCGGGTTGAAGCCGCTTCCCGATCCGCCGCCCGAGCTGCTGCCGTCAGATTCACAAACGCCTGAGCAGATGAAAGGCGGCGGAGTAGACTTGCTTTGATTATATCTCGCCAGAAAGCCGTCTTGCTCGCCGGCCAACAGGAATTGGTGTACGGTGCTGTACTCACCGTTTTCCTGGGCAAGGCCCGAGGGCCCGGGCGAAGCGGTGCTCCCCCCGAAGAAGATGGCGGTATATCCGTAAGCGGCCAGTGTGCGGCCGTCTTCGGCTCCGACACTTCCGTGGTATCGGCCCCAAATTTTATCGAGATTCTCGTTGTACCGCGCGAGAAATACGTCCCCGCTGCCCGAATATTGGGTGCCCGTCGAGTCGTTATCGTCGATCTGATTTTCCGAAAAGGTGGTACCCGTGATGAATATCTGCCCGCTCCGATCGATGTCCACACCGTGCGCCATGTCAGTGCTGTCTCCGCCGAGGTAGGTGAACTTCACGACGGAATTGAGCGAATCGAAGCGCAGGAGAAATGCGTCAATGCCGCCCGCGATTTCGGGCTGATGGGAGAGGCTGTCGTCGGCATAGCCCATGTCGGCATCCGTGTAGCCGGTGAGGAACACGCGGCCGCTGTCCGCAGCCACCCCCGTGATTCGGTCGTCACCTTCGGCACCGAAATAGGTTGACAGCACGGGCAATTCATCCTCAAATACGGCCAAAAACCCGTCCTCGCCGCCGCCGAAGGTCGCTTGAAAAGCCCCTTCCGAAGCGATGCCCGTTTCGGAATTCGTGTAGCCCGCGAGGAAGAGTGCGGAGTCGGCCAAGTGCACCGCAGTGGCAGTTTCGTCGCCCGGCCCGCCGAAGTATCGGCCGCCGAGGTATTCCCCCGAATCGGAAAATTTTGCGATGAAGGCGTCGCGCCCGCCCGAATAGCTGCCCGAAAGGGTGGAGGGAACGGTGTCGCTCGGCTGCGCGAATGAACTGCTTTCCGTGTTTCCGGCCACGTAGATATTGCCCGAGAGGTCTACGTCGCAGGCTACAATTTCATCGAATTCGGAGCCCCCGAGGAAGCTGTCCCAAATGAGGTTTCCCAGCCTGTCAAAACGCGCCACGAAGCCGTCGGCGTCACCTGCGTTTTCGGGTTGATGGGGATTTTCGGTGTCGAGGGTGTCGGAGGAAAAGGTTTTTCCCGCGAGGTACACGTGGTGGTATCCGCTCAGTCCCGCTGCGCGCCCCTCATCCGCACCGCCGCCGCCGTAATATGTAGACCACATGCGCAGGCCGTGCTGATTGAAGCGGCTGAGGAAGGCGTCGGTTTCTCCTCCGGCCAGCTCATTTTGGTAAGCTCCGTCTGATGCCATCGCAAAAGGACTGGAGGTGGTGCCGGCGGCAAATACGATTCCGAGCGAGTCTACCGCAATCGAGTTGACCACATCGGTTTCTTCACCGCCGTAGAAGGAGCTCCACTCCAAGAAGGCCAGCGGATCGATGACGAGTGATTTTCCGGAAGGAATTTCCCTGCCTTCGGGAAGATTGAACCCGGCGCGAAGCACGTTTCCGTGCTGCGAAATCTTCGTATACCGCACGTCGGCCTCGGCCCTTCCCGGGCTGAACCAGCTTGCGGGAACGGTTTCCCGCAGCGTACCCGTGGTCAATTCAAAGGCTATTTCGCGGTCGTTCACTTCGGCCTGATCGAAGCCCGCGTATTCGAGTTCGATCATGCTGCAATCGGCTCCCGGGCTCACGATGAAGTCGTATTTGAATGACGGGCCTTCGTCGCCTTCTTCCGCGTAAAGTACGAGGTCGATGCCGGGATAAACGTTTTCGAAGGTCAGTTTTCCGAAAAGGGAAAGTTCCGCGGCACTCCTGTTCGGCATGTCGGGACGGTACACATTAATGTAAGTTTCGGCGGTATCTCCGGCCGTGATCAAGGCGTCGGGATTCATACCGCGCAGGGTCACATCGATTCTGTGAAAGGAGAGGGTGCCCGTCTCGGGATTTTTACGGTAAGTGTCATAGGCAAATCCGTCGGTGCGAACCTGGACATTCATGCCTCGGATGCCGCTGAGGAGGTAGCGCACATCTTCGCAGGCTGAGCCGTGCTGATTGATGACCTGTCCGCGGTTTTCCGTAAAGCCGAACGGGTCACCCTCGGAATTGCCGGCGAAGAGGGAGGAACAAGCGAGTAAAGTCGATAAAATGACGAGTTGAATTCTTTTCATAACAGTGCGGTTTTTTCGCGCTTCGTTGGCACGGTCTTGGTCTTTCGCACTACAATCTATTTAAAATTCAATAGACTGCATAGCCGAATAATCTGCAAAATGGGATTCCCGCGGAGCTCCGAATCCCGCGTTCGGCCGGTCAATTGCGGCTGCGCAACCGGCGTGTACTCCTTTCAGTTTACCCGGACGGTAATGGATCGCACTGTGTCAATAATTTGATTGCTATATTCTTCTGCGATCTCAGGATCCATGAAAGCGGTAACTTTGAAGAACTGCTCGTGGGTGATAAAGAAAAATGCCAATCCTTTGACTTCAACGCCTTCTGTCTTTCCCGAAAATGCCGCCCACTTGGCATCGGATGCCGCGATGCGGTCATCGTGCTCATCCTGTATTTCGAAATCGACAAATTCCGAGCGAAGCTTGCCCTGCACCTCGCCTGCATAGCAATCTTCAAGCGATGTACACATACCGTCAAAGTAGGTCAGGGTGATCTGCGCAGAGCTGTCGGCATTGATAATGTAGTGGTAGTAGGCGTCGTCATAATTGTTCCACCCGGCGGGCAGTATATAAGAGAAGGTAAGCTCGGGATCTTTGATGCTGACCCGATTCTGGGCGATAAGCAGGGTGCTGATTCCGAAGGCGAGGAGCAGGGTCAATAATTTCGGGTGCATGGGGAAGAGTGATTCGAAAACTGTGCCAATATAAGGAAAGTCGGAACGGACAAGACCTTTGCGCAAGTTGCTCAGGGTGCAAGGCCGAAACGGTACACGCACCTCGAGTTGTACACTTCGCCCTGTCTTAAAATGATCGAGGAAAATTCGGGCCGGTTGAGGCTGTCGGGTGCGTATTGGGTTTCAAAGCATATGCCCGATCTGAATGCGGCGGGCAGTCCGCCTTTTCCGGGCACGGTTCCGTCGAGAAAATTGCCGGTGTAAAACTGCATCCCGGGCATGTCGGTCATTACCTCCAGGGTGCGTCCCGATTCGGGATCCGTAATTTCGGCTACACTGCGCAAGCCGATTCCGGTGCAAATGTAGTGGTGGTCGAATCCCCGTGCGGTGCGGATTTGCGGATGGTCCGCGGCAAGTCGGTCGGCGATTATCGCAGGTCGGCGCAGGTCGAAGGGGGTGCCGCCCACGGGAGCAAGCGCGCCGGTGGGAATGCATTCGGCGTCGATCGGGAGAAAGTGATCGGCATTGATTTGAACGCGGTGGTTTTCCGCGGTGCCCGCACCCTGCAAGTTGAAGTAGGCGTGGTTGGTAAGGTTTACCGGGGTGTCGCTGTCGGTTTCTGCCCGCTTGTCGATGCGGAGTGCGCCCGTGTCGTCAAGGGTGTAGGTCACTTCGGTGCGCAAGGTTCCCGGGTAGCCGCCTTCACCGTCGGGCGAGGTGTAGGCCATTGCGATGTGCTTGCTGTCTGCCGAAAGCACTTCCCACACGCGGGTGTGAAAGCCTTCGGGTCCGCCGTGGAGGTGGTGTTTTCCGTCGTTTGCCGCAAGGCTGTAACGCTTTCCGTTGAGGGTGAATGCCGCACCGGAAGTACGGTTAGCCACCCTTCCCACCGTGGCCCCGAAGAAGGTTTCGGGGTATTTCAGATAGTCATCGATGGTGTCGTGGCCGAGGAGGACGTCGGCCATGCGTCCGTCGCGATCAGGGGCGTGCCACTGCAGCAAGCGCGCACCGTAATTGCTGATGAGGCAGTGCATGCCTGAGGCATTTTCGAGCCGGGTTGCACAGATTTTTTTGCCTTCGAAGACTGTTTCGAAGGGGCTGAGGTCTGTGGATGCCGGCTTCACTTTTCGGAGTAATTGGCGGCGATCATGGCATCGGTTTCTTTGCGACTCTTAAATACATCAAAGGTGCGGCCCTGTGTGCGCTGTGCACCGAGGGCATTGGCGTAGTGCACGGCGCGGATGAAGTCACTCGGATCGGCCAAAAGTCCGTAACCGAGCCCGCCGGCAAAGGAGTCGCCGCATCCGGTGGTATCCACCACATGCTCCACGCGGATGGCGCTGACGAGCTCTTGGCGCAGTTCGCCGTTCTTTTTGTAAAAGACCGCACTGCCGTTGGCGTCGAGGGTCACGATAAGTGATTTTACTCCGCGCTCCAAGGCGTGGGCGGCAAAGGCCGGAAGGTGGCTGATGTCTTTTTCGTCGAAGGCTTTGAGGGCTTCAGGATCGATCTCTTTGTCGAACCAGCAGCAGTTGGATTCTTCGAGGTTCATCTTGAGCACATCAATGTAGGGTAGCCATTGGTCACGGTCTATCCAGTATTTCAGAAAGCGGTCGCCTTTGGTCGAAATGGCATTGGTGGGCCCGTGGGCGTCGAAGATGATACTTCCTTTGCTGCGGGCCCTGATGTGTTGCAGGGTTTCGAGCGGCACTTCGTAGTCGGTGATGGGCACGCAGACGAAGGCTTCGCAGTGCATCAGATCATTTACATCGGCGGGAATGATGGGGTTCATAAATCCTGTTTGCTTCTCGATGCGGTTGTTCTGATCGACGAAGCGCAGACGAATCACATCACCCTGATCGAGATCGGAAGTAATGTGGTCGGTATTGATATTGGGAAAATCAGCGAGGATGGATTTTACGGCGGCTTCGTCTTTTTTGCGCACATGCGACACGAGGTGCACGGTTCCCTGATCGCCCACTAGTTTGGACAATCCGATAGCGGTGTGCATGGCACATCCGTATTTCTCAATGACTTCACCCCGGTGTGTGGTGATGTGGTCGCGGGGTATAGGGCCGAGTACGGCTACGTGGTGTTCTGCCATAAAAGTTTTTTTCAGCGCTTCGCTTGCACGGCGCTCAGAGGCAAATATAAGAGAAGTTAGTGTAAGGGTGACACGGTTGACGTGGAGGGCGTGTTAGATTGGCAAGAGGCAACGGGCAAATTCGTCGGCGCTTGCGGGAGTGCTCATCTGCTGCAGGGTTGCAGGGCTTTGTTCACCACATCGCTTTTCACGTAGTCTTTTTTGAGGTTGGCTTCCCAAGCGAAATCGCTGAGCGTATGCACGGTGAAAATTTCGGAGGGATCGGCGGAGAGGAGAAAGTCGGTGAAGGCGTCTTCCATGGCCCGCAAGCTGTCGATGCCGCAAGGGCTGAGCTCTCCTCGCACCGCGATGGCGCCGAGGCTGTCGATGGCGCTCGGTTTTACACCGGGATTGAGTCCGACGGAAATGGCGGTTCCGTTGTCGAGGCGCTGCAGGATGTATTCGCCCGCGAAGCCGGTGTCGACGTAGAAGGTGCCGAATTGGTAGCGCCCGCCGGTGACATATACTGCTACATCGGTGAGGCAGGGCGAGGGTTTGCTCACCGAGCGCAGGTTGGTGCGGTCGATGGGGCCTTCCGGGAAAAGTGTTTTCGCAGCCTCCTGCATCGCGAGCGCACCCACCACCAGGCCGTCGCAAAGGTGGCCGTGGAATTTTTCGAGGTCGCCGAGGTCAATACTTTGCTCATAGCCGAGCCGGCCTTTGGAGAAATCGGTATCGATGACCGTAAAGACAGGGCTTTCAGCCTCCGTTTCGGGGTTCGAACGGTCAGTGCAGCTGCTGACGGTCAAGGCAGTAGCGATGAGGAACAAGGAAGGAGGTCGCATCAGAACGAAATGACTTTGAAGTAAATATTGATGTAATAAACACCTGTCACGAGAAAAACAACGCCGGCCACAATCCGCATCACCTTTTCTACTTTAGTGATGGCCTTGAAATACTTGCTTAGCTTCTCCAGACTGAAGGCAATCACAAAGGCAAACAAGATGACGGGCAGTCCCGTTCCGAATGAAAATAAAACGGGCAGGGCCAATCCCGCCTCTGCGCTCAGCGTCATCGGTATGAGCATCGCAAAAAACAAGGCCCCGCTGTAAGGACAAAAAGCCAAGGCAAAGAGCGCCCCCAGCAGAAAGGAACCGAAGCTACCCTGCGTCTTGAGGCGGTCGGTGAGCTTTTCGCTGAATCCGGAGGTCTTGATGAAGTTGAGCTTGATCACGTCGAGCATGACCAAGCCGATAAAGACGAGCACGAAGCCGATGTATTTTTCGCCGTTTCCCTGAAATAATTTCGCCACTTCAAATTTGCTCGCTCCGAAAAAAATCACCGACCCGATGGCCGTGTAGCTGAACATGCGTCCGAGGGTGTAGAGAAAACCGCTTAGCAGCACTTTTTTCCGGTCGCTGACGTGCTTGGCAATGTAAGCCGTGGCTGTGATGTTGGTGGCGAGGGGGCAGGGCGCAATGGCCGTGAGCAAACCCAAGGCGAATGCGGCGAGGAGCGGGGTTTCGGGGTTTTGAGCGAGGTCGTTGAGCCAGTCCATTTTTGTTGATTATTCGATTATTCGATTATTCGATTATTCGAT
>PXBH01000119.1 GCA_003565555.1 Cryomorphaceae bacterium
CGAGCCCCCTCATCTCATAACTCATAACTCAAATCTCATATCTCATATCTCAGCGAGCGCAGCGAGCACACGTGAGCGAAGCGAACCCCCTCATCTCATAACTCATAACTCAAATCTCATATCTCATATCTCAGCGAGCGCAGCGAGCACACGTGAGCGAAGCGAGCCCCCTCATCTCATAACTCATAACTCAAATCTCATATCTCATATCTCAGCGAGCGCAGCGAGCACACGTGAGCGAAGCGAACCCCCTCATCTCATAACTCATAACTCATATCCCATATCTCAGCGAGCGAAGCGAGCCCCTACCCAAAAGCCCCCCGATACTCCCTCGGGCTCCGTCCGTACACCTCCGAAAAGCACTTCGAAAAATAACTGTGCGAGCTGAACCCGCAGGCATAAGCCACCTCCGAAACATTCAGGTCGCCGAGCTCCAGCATACGCCTCGCGTGCTCCAGGCGGATATGCCGCAAAAACTGCCCGGCCGACATCCCCGTCAGGGCCTTTACCTTCCGGTGAAGCTGTGTGCGGCTCATGGCGAGTTCCCGGCAAAAATCTTCGACGCCGAGCGCCGAATTGCTCAGGTCTTTTTCCGCGGTTTGCTTAAAGCGGGTGATGAATGCCTCCTCTCTGCTCCCCGCCGTGGCCTCCCTTTCCTTCTTCACCTCGTTGCGGTACCGCTCCCAGGAGATGCGTCGCGCTTCCATCAGGTTGTGAAGCAAGGTAGTGAGCTCGGCTTCGTAAAAGGGCTTGGTGAGGTAGGCCTCCGCGCCCTTCCGCAGTCCGGTTTCTCTGTCGGCGCGGTTGGTTTTCGCCGTGAGCATGACCACGGGAATATGGCTCGTTTGGTCGGAGGCTTTGCAGGCGTCAAGAAATTCAAACCCGTCCTTCACCGGCATCATCACATCGCATACCACGGCATCGGGGATGTGCGTGCGTGCCTTTTCGAGGGCCTCCTCCCCGTTCACCGCTTCGATCACGCGGTAGCGTTCGCTGAGGCAGTCTTTCACAAAATTCCGCAGGTCTTCATTGTCCTCCGCCACGAGCACCAAAGGCAGTTCATCCGGGTCTTCGGCTTCGGCGGTGTCGTGCGTGCCGGCTTCGGCCTCTTCCGCTGCGGGGGCCCTTTCGGCGGTGGGCAGCCGCTCGGGGCGGCCGTCAGGGTCGTCGGGCGGGCTTACCGGTATGCGCACGGTGAAGGTACTCCCCGCTCCGGGGCTGCTTCTCAGCTCGGTTTCCCCTCCGGAAAGTTCGGTGAGCTCCCTGACGAGGGCCAGACCGATGCCCGTCCCCGCCGTTCCCTTGCCCTTGTTTTCGGGATCGGTGTAGTACCGGTCGAAAGCCCTTGCGCGGGCTTCGGCGCTCATTCCGGGGCCGGTATCCTTTACGGAAATTTCGAGCCGGGTGTGGGGCGGCACTTCGGGCAGGAGGTCGAGCCGCACGGTGACCTCTCCTCCTTCGGGGGTAAATTTCAAGGCATTGTAAAGGATGTTGTAGAGCACCTTTTCGAGCATTCCCGGATCGAAGCAGAGATCGGCGCGGGGATGTGTGGTATGGAGGCGGATGTCTATCTTTTTCGCTACGGCAAATGAGCGGAACGAATCGGTCACCTCGCGGACGAAGGACACCACTTCGCCCCGCACGGGCTCAATGCGCATCAGTCCCGAATCGATTTTGCTCAGGTCGAGGAGTTGGTTGATAAGGCGGAGCAGGTGGTTGGCATTGCGGTACACCCGCCGCAGTTCAGCGGCCGCCCGGGCATCCTCGGTGCGCGTGAGCAGTTTTTCAATCGGACTGATGATCAAGGTAAGCGGAGTGCGAAACTCGTGGGTAATGTCGGAGAAAAACCGGTTCTTCATTCGGTCCAGCTCTTGGAGCCGCTCTGCCTCGGCGCTGCGGGCAGCGAGGTTGTACCGCAGCCGCAGCCTGTTCATTCTCAATCTGTAAATTCCGTACACCGCGGCACCGATCAGGAGGAGCCAGAGGAGGACGGCGGGAGCTGTGAGCCACCACGGTTTGAGGATGGTCACGGGCACGGCAATCTCGCGGGCTGTTCCCCCGCCCGTTCCGCCCGCACGCACGCGAAAAGTATAGGTACCCGGACTGAGGTTGCCGTAGGAGGTCACCCCCGAACGCACGGGACTGCTCCATTCCTTGTCGATGCCTTCCAGCTTGGTGCGGTATTCCGTTTTGTGCGGCGCCCGCGCATCGGGAGCCACATAGTGAAAGCTCAGCCTGTTTTCCCGGTGGGTGAGGAGAAGTGCTTCGGGCATCACGCCCGCGGGCATTCGGTCGCTGCCCGCTTCGAATACGGATTTGTAAAACACCTGAAAATCGGTAAAAACCGGCGCCGGGGCAAAGGTATCAGGCCGCAAATCGGAGGGGCGGAATGCCACGAGGCCGCTCAGGCTTTCAAAACTCAGCCTTCCGTCGGCGAGCCGTCCGCTGAAATGCCGGTTGAATTCATTGACGGGAAGGCCCTCATCTCGGCTGTAGGTGCGAATCACGGGGGCCGCTCCGGCCTCGATACGGGTTTCGACATCGCGCGTTCCCCCGGCCTCGGCGGCGGTCTCCCTTTCCGGAAAGGTCGGATCAAAGCAAAACAGACCGCTGTTGGTACTGCACCAGAGCATCCCCTCGTCGTCGGCCAGTATTCCGTACACCACCGCATTGGGCAGCCCGTCGGCCTCGCCGAACACACGTACGGCCCCGGAAGATTTTTCCAGACGCACCAGACCGCCGCCCTCGGTGCCCGCCCAGAGCACCTCTTCGGGCGCAAAGGGGTCGTTGAGGAGAGAGAGCACCCCGTAGCTCAGGGCGGGCCTTTCGGCAAAATGGTGTACCGTGCGGCCGGTGGACAGGCGGTGCTCCGTGAGGCCGTAATCGTGGCCCAACCAGAGCCTTCCCTCGCCGTCGTCGAGGAGGGAGGTAAAAAATACGGTTAGGGGCACACCGCGCGGCAGGGAGCAAAGTTTTTGCAGCTTCTCGGTTTCGGGATCGAAGTGAAAGAGGTCGTGGTGGGCGGAGAGGAAGAGGCCCCCGTCGGGTGCGGGGCGAATGAGCTGACTCACGCCGAGCTTGAGCGAATACGCCGCTACGGGACGCAGATCGGCATCGTAGCAGATGAGCGCCTCGCGGTCGTGGCCCTCGGCCGCGGAGTACACCCAATAATTGCCCGCCGCATCGCGGGTCATGTGGTTGGCGAGCTGCGCATTAAAAGCCGATGCACCGGGCACCTCTCCGCCCGACATCCGCCGCAGGTATTCGGGGCTCACCTCGCGCTGATCGAGCACGCTGAACACCCGCAGACTGCCGTCGGGGCGGGGCGCCATAAAGGCCGGAAACCTCCCCGGCAGCCACACGGGCGGCGAGGCGGATTGCGCCAAAACGTCCACATGCATCTCCCGCGTCGGGTAGCAGGCGAAGTGCGCGCTCTTCAGGTCTATGCGGAGCAGGCCGTATCCGTTGGTACCGGCGCAGAGGAGGTCATTTTCCGTAAAGGCGAGACTGATGAGGAGGCGATTTTCCGGAAGGAGCCGTACCCGGCTCAGGCTGAAATCTTCGGGATCGATGCGAAAGGCGGCTCCTCGCGGGGAAAGTTTGGTGTCCAAGTCGGCCGCACTCATCCAAAGTTTTCCGGAAGGGCTGAAAGCGAGGGCATGGATTTTCATCTCTCCGGGGAAATCTTCCCGCGGAAAGGCGCGCACGGTTTCGGTGAGCGGATGCCGCACGAAGAGGTCGGTCTTCCCGTACCAAATCCGGCCCCGACCGTCGGTGGCGGCGGCGGATACGGGCACGGATTCACGCAGTGTGAAGGGCTGCTGTGCGGAAGGATGCGCAGCTGCCTCCGTGCTGAAGAGGCCCGCCTCGCCACCCGCGTACACGAGCATTTTATCCCCGCGCGCGGTGGTGACAAGGGCCTCCGTATCCCGATCGGTGCCGGGGGGAAAGCCCACCTCGGCGATGCGAAACCGAAATGCCGGATCGGAGGCCTGTTCCTCCGAATCGTCCGCAGGGTCAATCCGCCACACGCCGCCCGCACCCGCGGCCCAAATCCGGCCCGCGGCGTCCTGATCAACAGCGCGTACGGCGGTGCGAAACCGATCGGGGCGCAAGCTGTCGCAGACCGTGATAAATCGGTCCCGGCGGAGGTCGTACACGGCGATTCCCTTCCCCGTTCCGACCCAGATACGCCCCTCGGCGTCCTCGAAAAGCGCTTCGATGTAGTTGTCGGGCAGGCCGTCATCCGCGCCGGGGCGGTGGCGGTATCGGATGAATTGCCGCCCGTCGAAGCGGTTCAGCCCGTCTTTGGTTCCCGCCCACACGAAGCCGCGCCGATCGGTGAGGGTACTGAGTACCATGTTTTGTGAGAGACCGTCGTCTACCGTAAAGGCCGTGCTGCGGAGCACGTGCAGGGAATCTCCCGGCCCGGAGCGCAGGAGGTAGGGCGCATTCCCCCCTGCCGCGCGGGCACCATGCACCCCGAGGGCACCGCTGAGGAGCAGTCCGCAAAAAACACCGACGGCAATATTCCGACTGAATGGCTGCACGGATGCAATATCGGGATAAAGGCCGTAACCTGCGGGCCGCGCGCAAATTCGGAACGCATGTTACAGCTTTCGGAACATTATTTACAACGGCCCGGCAGAGGTCTTCGCGCACCGGGTGTGCTGATTCATTGGGGATTAGCTTCCTGATCGGGACTTCCTTTCCGGAAAAGGGGGGAGCGCGCCGGCAGCCTGACTTTGACCAACCGTTTCGGAACACCGCGCACAAAGTTTACAATACTTGAAACCTGCCTTACAAGGCTGAAGAAATGACCTTCCGAAGTTTGCAGTGCGGGATCCGCCTTGTCGATTTCCCGCAAAGGAAACCGAAAAGAAAATCCGCAACCGAAAAACAAAAGCCGTGAAAACTTCCGCCTCCCTCCGCATCAGCGCCATCCTCATCATCCTCCTCTTTGCTTCCGCCGGCCCCCTCTGCGCACAGGGGAACAATCCCCTCGAAACGAATTCCAACGTATGGAACAGCCGCGAAGTGCTGGTGATGTGGGGACAAGCCGGCACCGACGGCCCCGACAGGATTCGGCAGGCCATGTACGGCATCGACTTTACGGAATACCTTCAGGAAGGCCAAGCCCCCTGGGAGACCGTCCAAGAGGCGCAAGATGTGCCGCCTGACTTGGTGAATACGGATCCGAGGCCGGTTTCGGCCGTGGCTGCAGATATCGACGGTACGGGCCGTGACCGCGCCTACTGGGCGGCCGTGGTACCCGGCGGGGTGCGGGTCACCATCCCGAACATCTCGGTGACCGAAGATGAGGACGGCAATGCCGCGGCCCAGATTGGGACGACCCTGTTTTCGGTTATGGTCAACACCGGTGTGAACACGGGAAATCAAGGCCAAGGCTACGTGAAAACGGCGGCGGGCGACTTCGACGGTGACGGGCAAGAGGAACTGGTCTTGGCCGTGCGGAAGAGCGACGGCAACATTCTCGTGCAGGTGATGGATCCCGAAGGTTCTTCAACGCCCTTTCCGGCGGGAAGCATCGAAATTGAGGGCAGCGTAACGGACGGTTTCGGATACGAGGTGTTCGACATTTGTGCGGGCGATTTCAACGGGAACGGCAAGGACGACATCGCCCTGGTCACCCTCCGTCCGGCAAGCGGCAACGGCGGAGCCTATGCCGTTCAGCTCAACTTCTTCGAAGTGACGGGCGAAGCGAGTGCCTCCGTAGAACCCCGTGCATTTTTTCCGGTCGACAACGGAAACATCCTCCCCTACGACGGGGATTTCGGTGAGCCCACGGCGGTGCGCGCGGCGGTGACGGCACTCAAAACCCAAAACATCAATGCCGAGCAGCCCGATCGGGCCTTGGTCACCTTCGCCTTCACACCTTACGACGATGACACGGATGATCCGCAGGAAAATGTGAATATGCTCCTCTTCGAGCTCTCCTCCGACTTACAAGGGGCGGGGGTGCTGTCACAGCTCAACACCTCGGGATCCTTCGAATCCCAGCACGCTTTCGGCCTCCGCACGGGCGACATGAACGGAAACCGCATGCAAGAGGCGGTGCTCCTCATCGGCGATGAATTCAGGGTGTACAGTTTTGCGGAAAACGCACCCGAACTGAAAGCGGTGATCGGCAATGCACAAAACGAGGCCGTAGGGCAAGCCTACCAAGCCGACAAATTTGAAATCGCCGACCTCGACAAAAACGGCCGCGAAAACATCATCACGGGCTCCTACACCACTTCTGCACTCAGCAACAACTGGTTGGAATTTTACCTCCGCTCCATCGAGCTCAACACCGATTGGAGCCTCGGCCCCGACATTCAAACCACGGTGGTATCGCAGGAAAATTACGGCAATGCGGCTTTCTGGTTCGGGCTGGCTCCGGGCAATTATGACGGGAACGACCTCAAGCTCGGCGAGCCGACATTTCACGAGTGCACCTACACCCGGCCCCTCTTTATCCTGGCGCCGCCGCCCATCCATTTCGACCACCTTGACGGTGAAAATTTCGATCCGACGGGCTGTTTTACCTCGGGAAGCTGCGGATTCAGCGCCACCAATATCTCCGAACAGCAGACCGAAACCAACCTGAAGATCACCACCACGAGCGACTGGGATGTCAGCACCACGGTGAGTGCGGGCTTTGAAGGCGTTTACGGCTCGGTGGGCGCCTCGATGTCGGCCCGGTACGGGGAGCAGTTCAGCAATGCGACCGAATCCGGCCTGAGTGAGGCCATTACCGTGGAGACCACCGCCACCGTAGACGATCAGATTCGCGGCGTGCGCTACCCCGTGCACGTGTACGAGTATCCGGTGCTCAACGCAGCCGACGAGGTGATCAGCTATGTATCAGCCGCCTTCCCGCAGTACGATCAGAAGGAGGAATACCTCATGCAAGGAAAGCTCGACCCCAACTACGTGCCCTATTACGAGCCCGGCAACCTCCTCTCCTACCCGCGCATTCTGGATACCACCTCTTTTGTCAATTCCTCGGCCGGCATGGCCGCGCTCATCTATCAGGGCAATACCTACTCCGTGAACAACAATGTGGGATCGGGCAACAGCGTGACCATCGCTGCGAGCAATATTTACGGTGAAACCGGCTCAGAGTCCTGGAATGCGGGGGCAACACTCGGGCTCTCCGCAAGCGGCTTCGGGCTGGGCTTCGAGACCGAGGGCAACTACAATACGGGCGGCATGAAAATCAACGGAACCGTGCTCGAAGGCAATGAGAGCTTCGGGATCAACTACGAGCACATCGCCGGCTCCACGGGTTTCTACCGCTACGATGTGCGGCCCTACCTCTTTTGGAACAGGGACGGCACGGGGATGCTGGCCTATCAGGTCAACCTGCATTCCAATCAGGCTTCGCCCACTTTCTGGGACCTCACTTACGGTGAAAAATCAGACCCCGCACTGATGATGCCCTACCGAAACGAGGCCTACTATACCTCGGGCAGTCCGGAAGATACCCCCCTCTTCACCATGTCGAAATCCATGACCTTCGACCGGCTCTATCCCGCAACGGGCGAACCCGTTACCGTGCAGTGTCGGGTGCACAACTACAGCCTGCGCAACACCCCCGAACCGGTGAAGGTGCGCTTCTACAACGGCCACCCCGACAACGGCGGCGAGCTGATCAGCAGCATCGACGGACAAACGACCTTTGAAACCGACGGCCCCGTGCAAAGCCGCGAAATGAAAACGGTCGAAATGACCTTCGCCATGCCCATGCCGCTCAATCAGGGCGACAGCTTCGTGCGCTTCTACGCCCTCCTCGACCCCGACGACGACATCGATGAAATCCACGAAGGCAACAACCTGGGCTGGCAAGTGCTGGGCTATGATTGCGACAACAACATCGTGACGAGCACAAACGACGCCGTGCGGGAGCGGGAGCAAAACAGCGAAATGTGGGTGTGGCCCAATCCCGCCCGCGACCGCGTAAACTGCGCATTCGACCTGAGCCGGAGCACCCGTGCCCAATTGCTCATTTTTGACCTCCACGGCCGCTCCGTGGCCTCCCGCGACCTGGGGAGCCTCGCGCCCGGCAAGCAGGAGGTTTCCCTGCCGCTCCCCGATCTGCCTGCGGGCATGTACGTGATCTACGTGTCGGGAGACGGACTGCAGATGAGCAAGAAACTCGTGATCGAATAGGCCCTTCCGGAAAACCGGTGCTGCATGGTCTGCGCGTTCCCGGGACCGACAATTCGGAGATCCGGTCAGAACCATGACCGCAGACATGAAGCAGCGGAGCGGCGGTTGATTCCCCGTCGCCTGTGCGTATGATCTGATCCCTCCGATTCCATTCCGGGATTTCCGCTCGGGTGAGCGCCCGACAATTGCGGACGCCGTCCGCGAGCGGGGGTGGTGTTGCCTATTTTACCCCCGGTTTAACCGGGGGCTAAAAACATGTCATCTACCTCGAGGGCGCTCGTTACGGCGCCTCAGGGGGTTCTGCGTGGTGCAACGCCTGCCGGGTTCTTCTCGGCCGCGAAGATGTACCAAGGAGGTCTGTGCGCAGTGGCTGTGAGCGTTTCGGAGCTTCTATCTTCGACAGCCGAGTTTTGTCCGAAAAGTAATTTTCCTCTTTGAAACCTGATGTTCCGCCTTGTCGCCTGTGAATGTGAGCTTATCCCTCCGATTCCATTCCGGGATTTCCGCTCGGGAGAGCGGCCGACATCTGCGAACGTCATCCGCGAGCGGGGGTGGTGTTGCCTATTTTACCCCCGGTTAAAACCGGGGGCTGTCACCTACCTCGACTGCGCTCGTTACGGCGCCTCAGGGGTTC
>PXBH01000183.1 GCA_003565555.1 Cryomorphaceae bacterium
AAAATCATGGCGAAAGGCGCCGACCTCACCGGCATCAAGCGCAGCCTCTTCTTTTGGGCGGTAAGCATCGGTGAAAAATACGAGCCCTACGGTCAAAACGGCCCTTGGTATGAACTCAAGCTCAAGATCGCGCGAAAACTGATTTTCAGCAAATGGCAGGAAGCCCTGGGCGGAAACGTGCAGGCGGTAGCCAGCGGCAGTGCCGCACTGAACCCCAGACTGGCCCGCATCTTCAACGCCGCGGGCATCCCCGTCCTGGAGGGCTACGGACTCACGGAAACCTCACCCGTGATCAGCGTAAACCAACTCGAAAACAACGGCCTCAAAATCGGCACCACGGGGCGCCCCATCGCTGATGTACATGTGAAAATAGCCGACGACGGCGAGATCCTGGTAAAAGGCCCCAACGTGATGATGGGCTACTACAAGCGACAAGACCTCACCGATCAGGCCATCGACAAAGACGGTTGGTTCCACACCGGCGATATCGGAGAGATGGTAGACGGTCAGTTTCTCCGCATCACCGACCGCAAAAAAGAAATTTTTAAAACCTCAGGCGGGAAATACATCGCTCCGCAGCTGATGGAAAACAAGTTTAAGGAGAGCCGCTTCATTGAGCAGATTATGGTGATCGGGGAAAACCGAAAACACCCGGCGGCCCTCATCGTCCCGGCCTATGAATTTCTCGAAGAGTGGTGCAAACGGAAGAAGATCTCCTGTGCCTCGCGAGAAGATATGCTGAAAAAACCCGAAGTCATCGCGCGGTACCAAGAGGAAATCGACGAGAAGAATGCAAACTTCGGGAAATGGGAGCAGGTCAAGAAATTCGAGCTCTTGGCCGAGGAATTTTCCATCGAAAACAAAGAAATTACCCCCACCCTTAAGCTCAAGCGAAAGGTGATTCTGGAGAAATACAAGGGACTGATCGACGCCATCTATACTTGATGTCGGGCGATGCGGCGGGCTCGCGGTTTTTAGCGAACTTTGCGGTCAACATTCCCCGAAAAGGGATGTTTAACCTCCAAAACCGCCCCACGTGAAACCGCGCCCCTGGTTAACAACCATCCTTATTTTTTCCGGCATTCTCATCCTGGGAATGGCCATCGTCTACCCCATACTCAAGCCGGAAAAGAAACTCAAGGTGTATCAACCTTCGGATGTGAATCCCCGGCTGGTAGACGAATCCAAGCAGGGTGTGAAGGAAGACCACACCATCGCTGACTTCACCCTCGTGAGCCAGACCGGCGATACCGTGACGCAGGAAGACTTTGCCGAGAAAATCTACGTAGCCGACTTCTTCTTCGCCACCTGTCCCACGATCTGCCCGGTGATGAGCAGCCACATCGCCGAGCTTCAAACCGCCTTCAAGCAATACCCCGAGGTGAAATTTCTCTCACACTCGGTCACCCCCGAGCTCGATTCGGTACCCGCGCTGGCGGAGTACGGCGAGCTGTACGGCGCCATCCCCGACAAATGGGTGCTCGCCACGGGCGATAAAAAACACATCTACAATCTGGCGCGCAAAAGCTATTTTGCCGTGCTCGACGAGGGCGATGGGGGCAAGCAGGACTTCATTCACACCGAAAACTTCATCCTCGTGGATCCCGAAAACCGTATCCGCGGCTTCTACGACGGCACGAGCGGTGACGATATGGTGCGGCTCAAGTCAGAGATTAAGCTCCTTCTCCGCGAGTCCTTTCCGGAAAAATACTGAGCCCGAGCGCCGCTGCTTTGCACCGGCCCGTTCTGCGGTAAACCTACCCTTTGCTTAACTTCGTGCCAAACTGAAGACTCTATGGAATTTCTCGACCCCGCACTCGAAGCGTATGCCGAAAATCATACAAGCCCCGAACCGCCGGCAGCGGCCGAACTCAACCGCCAAACCCACCTCAAAGTCCTCCAACCCCGCATGCTTTCAGGCCATCTTCAGGGCCGTTTACTCAGCATGATGGCGCACATGGCACGGCCCGAGCAAATTTTGGAGATCGGCACCTACACCGGCTACTCCGCCATTTGTCTCGCCGAGGGCATGCGCGAAGGCGGCACCCTCCACACCATCGACATTGACGAGGAGCTGCGCCCCATGGCGGAGCGCTACTTCGAGAAGGCGAACTGCGCGGACCGCATCCGCATGCATACCGGCGCCGCACTCGAGGTGATCGACACCCTCGACGGCCCCTTCGACCTCGTCTTCATCGATGCCGATAAGACCAACTACCTCAATTATTACAAAGCCGTATTTTCCAAAGTCCCCGTAGGCGGCTACATCATTGCCGACAATGTGCTCTGGAGCGGCAAAGTACTCGACCCCGCCGAAGCCCTCGACGACCCCGATACGGCAGCCCTCATGAAGTACAATGAAGCCGTACTGAACGACCCGAAAACAGAAAACGTCCTGCTCCCCGTCCGCGACGGCCTGATGATCGCCCGAAAAATTGCAGACTGAAATGAAAGCCGTCGACCTCCGCAGCGATACGGTGACAAAGCCCGTGCCCGAGATGCTCCGCGCCATGGCCGAAGCCGAAGTGGGCGATGATGTATTCGGTGAAGACCCCTCCGTGAACCGCCTGCAGGCCAAAGCCGCAGAAATGTTCGGGCACGAAGCCGGGCTCTTTTGCCCCTCGGGCACCATGACCAATCAGATTGCCATACAGGTGCACACCCGTCCCGGTGATGAAGTCATCTGCCACGCCCTCTCGCACGTGTACAACTACGAAGGCGGAGGCATTGCGCGAAATGCAATGTCTTCCGTACGGCTCGTGCACAACGACAATACCTCGATGACCCCCGATGAAATTGATGCCCTCGTGCACGCCGACAGCGATTGGCTGGCCCGCACCTCCACGGTGGTGGCCGAGGACACCTCAAACCGGGGCGGCGGCACTTGCTACGATTTTTCCGTCCTCGCGGCCATCTCGGATTACTGCAAAAATCGGGGGCTTGCCTTCCACGTGGACGGGGCGCGCGTATTCAATGCCGCCGTCGCAAAGGGACACGACCTTCGCGCCTACGGTCGGCTCTTCGATTCGGTATCCATCTGCCTGAGCAAAGGACTCGGCGCCCCCGTCGGATCCTTGCTTCTCGGCTCCGAACCTTTCATAAAAGAGGCGCGGCGGGTGCGCAAGGTGATGGGCGGCGGCATGCGACAGGCGGGTTTTTTGGCGGCAGCGGGCATCTATGCCCTCGACCGCCACATTGACCGCCTCGCCGACGATCACCGCAGGGCCGAAACCCTCGCCGAAGCCATCGGAGGCCTGCCGGGCATCACACACGTCATTCCGCCGGAAACCAATATCGTGATTTTCGATGTGGTCCCCGCGGCGGGCGAAGCGAAGTTTCTCGCCGCATTGGAAGAAAAGGGCGTCAGAGCCGTGCCTTTCGGCAAAAACAGAATCCGCATGGTGACCCACCTCGATGTGAACGACACCGATATTGCGAAGGCTGCAGAAGCTGTTGAGGAAGTTTGTGCATCACTCGCCGGCGGAAAGTAACGGAAAGTAAGTGCATCCCGTAAGGCCTGCAGCCTCATCGCTCGCAATAATACCTGTCTTTGTGCACTTTGTGACTTTTGCGGTGGAAAAAATTTTGGTTCCCGCGGGTCGAAGGCCCGCGCAAAGCAGTTCCGAGAACTTATGCTTTTGCCGGAAGAACGCAGGAATTCCTGTCCGACCCGGAGGCCGGCAATTCCTGCGAAACCCGGCAGCTGAGGGCCGTCACCCGGCGGTTTGTACTCATTGTGCTCAAGCGCTGAAAAGCGATGATCAGCTTCGGCATCAATCACAGGAACATCCGGCGGGGGCATTGGGGCGCTCCAGGTGAGTGAGGGTGCTCACCGAATCGTCCGCTGCAAAGGTCATGCGCACCAGGTGATCTCCGAAACGGTGGTCCACGGCGTACATCTTGGGTTCACTACGCGTATCACTGTACTTAAAGCGCACATTGCCCTTCCGCTTGAGCAAAGATACATCCGCCGTGTCGAGTTCGAGACATTCCATGAGGCAAAGGGCGGTCGGGGTGTAGGCGGCGTCGGTCATTTGCAGGCGCACCAGCACCCTTTCATTGGGGAGCCAGTCCGTGAGCAGACTCACGCGTTCGCGAAAAAAGAGGACCACCAGCAGGCAGCCGATCCCGAAGCCGATGAGGAAGGTGCGAAATCGTCTTGCGAAGGTCATCTAGAATGCGGCAAAAAGTAGGTCAATGTCTTTGTACGGGAGGTTAAATGCTTCTCCGAGGGATTCATTGGTAAGGATCCCGTTGTAGAGGTACACCCCGTGCCGGAAGCCGGCGTCCTTCTTGATAAGCCCGGGGCAGCCGCCCTCGTTGCCGATTTCCAGAAGGATGGGAGCAAATACATTGCTCAGGGCTACGGAGGCGGTGCGGCTCACGCGAGAGGCCACATTGGGTACGCAGTAGTGCACCACCCCGAATTTGTGAAAAATCGGATTGGCATGGTTGGTCACCTCAGAAGTCTCAAAGCATCCCCCTTTGTCGATGGAGATGTCTACGATCACCGAGCCTTCTTTCATTTCGCGCACCATACCTTCGGTGACTACGGTGGGCGTGCGTCCGCCGGCACTGCGCAGCGCGCCGATGGCCACATCGGCATGCTGAAGGGCACGTCGCAGTTCTTCGGGCTGCACCACGGAGGTGTACACGCGCTGATTGATGGCATTTTGCAGGCGGCGCAGGCGGTAAATGGAGGTGTCAAATACCTTGACGTGTGCACCGAGACCCAGCGCCGCGCGGGTAGCGTATTCCGCTACGGTGCCCGCGCCGATGATCACGACCTCCGTAGGCGCCACCCCGGATATTCCGCCGAACATAAGGCCCTGTCCGCCCCCGCCCTTACTCAGGTATTCCGCCGCGATCACCACGGCGGCATTTCCGGCGATTTCGCCCATGGCGCGCACCACGGTGTAGATTTCCTCCTCATCGCGGATATAGTCCCAAGCGATGGCGGAAATCTTCTTTTCCATGAGCAGCTTCAGGGTATTACGCGGCTGTACGCTGAGCTGAAGGGCCGAGAAGAGGGTGACCTTATGGCCGAGCATCTCGATCTCATCGGGGCCGGGAGGAGCCACTTTGAGTACGAGTTCGCATTGGAAAACCTCCTTGCGGTCGTAGGCAATCTTTGCCCCGGCTTCGCTGTACATCCGATCGTCGAAGCTCGAATTTTTTCCGGCACCGGTCTCTACCACCACATCGTGGCCGTTGCTGACAAGCACGGACACCGCATCCGGCACGAGGGCCACGCGGTTCTCCTGATAGGTCGTTTCTCTCGGAATGCCGATTTCGAGGCGTTTTGAGCGCTTGCCCACTTTGAGCATTTCCTCTTTCGGCTGCAATGATGCCTCACGCGCGAGCGCTTTGAGGGCTTCTTTCGAGCTGATCATGGTCGATAACGGTTTGCCGCCCTCCCGGGCTTGCGGGCAATGAAAGTACAAAAATAAGTCGGGCGGACGGAAAACCGTGCCTCGGCGAAAAATACAGCTCGGGGAGAATCAGGTTTTAAAAGTGATCTCACGCGCTCCGTCAGCGCGGGCGCGGATGTGCACTTCCACGGCATCATCGGGAATCAAAGACGATACGCGCTCGGGCCACTCGATAAAGCAGTAAGCACCACTGTCGAGGTATTCCTCAAATCCGATGTCATAGGCCTCTTCCGTATCTTCAATCCGGTAAAAGTCGAAATGGTAAATCGGCATGCCGTCGCCGCCGAGGTATTCATTGACCAAAGCGTAGGTGGGACTTCCCGTGCGGTCCTCCGATCCGAGCTGCGCAGACAGGGCCTTGATCAGCGCGGTCTTCCCGGCACCCATTTTTCCGTAAAGGGCAAAAATACGTCGCTCCCCCGCAGCGCGAAGCAATGCGTCAGCCACTCCCGGGAGCGCCTCGGGAACGGGAGCAATCAGTGCACTCACTTCTTGGGGTTAAGCACCGCGACGGGAATAAGCATTTCCTGCAGGGAAATACCGCCGTGCTGAAAAGTATCGCGGTAGAAGTTCACAAAGTGGTTGTAATTGTTCGGGTAAACGAAATACTGCGCCTCCTTGGCAAAAATATAGCTCGAAGTCATGTTCGACTTGGGCAAAAACACCGTTTCGGGCTTGGTGACCGCAAACACGCGTTTGGGGTCGTAATTGAGGTTTCGCCCCAGTTTGTAGCGAAGATTGGTGCTGGTATTGCGGTCGCCGATCACCTTTTCGGGATCACTCACCTGTATGGTGCCGTGGTCGGTGGTGATCACTGCGCGGCAGCCTTTTGCGGCGATATTTTCCAAAATGGTCTTGAGCGGCGAGTGGTCGAACCAACTCTTGGTCACCGAGCGGAAGGCCGCATCGTTTTCCGCGAGCTCTTTGATCATCTCCATGTCCGTGCGGGCGTGGGAGAGCATGTCCACAAAATTATAGACGATCACGTTCAGCGCATTTCCCGTAAGGTTCGAAATGTTTTCGCCCAGCTTGCGGCCCGCTTCGAGCTTGGTGATTTTATTGTAGCTGAATTTCACGTCCTTGCCCAAGCGCTTGAGGTGGTGGCCGAGGAGTTCTTCTTCGAACATATTTTTACCGCCTTCATCCTCATCGCTCCGCCAAAGTTTGGGGTAGAGCTTTTGAATCTCGCTCGGCATAAGGCCGGCAAAAAAGCTGTTGCGCGCATACTGCGTCGCGGTGGGCAATATGCTGTAATAAATGTCTTCTGAAGCCGTGCGAAAATGGTCCGAAAGGGCCGGCTCGATCACCTTCCACTGGTCGTAACGCAGGTTATCAATCATGATGAGAAAGACCGACTCATCACCGAGCAGGGGCGCCACTTTTTCGCGAAAAACGTTGTGCGACATCAGCGGCACGTCACCGCCGCGGCCGTTCACCCAGTCTTCGTAATTCTGGGTGACGTACTTGGAAAAGTAAGCATTCGCTTCGCTCTTTTGCATAGTGAGCACTTCTTCCATCACCCCGTCGCTTCCGCTTTCGAGCTCCAGTTCCCAAAATATCAGCTTGCGGTACACCTCCTTCCACTCCTCTACATCCAGCCTGTCATTGAGCTGCATGCCGATATTGCGAAAAGCAGATTGATAATCGCTCGTGGTCTTTTCGTTGATGAGCTTCTTGTTGTCGAGGTTTTTCTTGACCGAGAGCAGGAGTTGATTCGGGTTCACCGGCTTGATCAGGTAGTCCGAAATTTTGGAGCCGATGGCCTCTTCCATGATGCTCTCCTCTTCGCTCTTGGTGATCATCACCACGGGCACGCCGGGCTTGCTCTTCTTGATGCGGGAGAGCGTTTCGAGGCCCGAGAGCCCGGGCATATTCTCATCGAGAAATACAATGTCGAAGTCGTCCTCTTCCACAGCTTCTGCCGCATCTGATCCGTTGTTGACGGTGGTGACCTCATAGCCTTTTTCCGAAAGAAAGAGAATGTGCGGCTTGAGCAGGTCGATTTCGTCGTCGGCCCAGAGTATTTTTGAAGGCATAGCTGTCATAGATTAGGTTTGAGGTAAGGCTTGCGCCAAAATGGTTTACTTTGTGCTAAGTAAAACAAAAATTGCACTCCTTTAGTGTATCGGAAAGCTTAAAGTCTGCAAAGTGACCCTCCGCCACAGACCCTACAATACGCGCAAAATTCTCAACGACCCGGTATACGGCTTCATCACCGTGCCGAGTGAGCTGATTTTTGACCTGATCGAGCACCCGGATTTCCAACGGCTCCGGCGCATTAAGCAAACGGGCATGTCGCACCTGGTGTATCCCGGCGCCCTGCACACCCGATTTCACCATGCCCTCGGGGCCATGTACCTCATGGAGACGGCCATCCTCAGCCTTCGCGACAAAGGCGTGGAGATCAGCAATGAAGAGGCGGAAGGCGCCCGCATCGCCATTTTGCTCCACGACATCGGGCACGGCCCGTTTTCGCACAGCCTCGAGTACACCATTGTGAAAAATGTGAGCCACGAGTTTATCTCCGGCCTCCTGATGGAGCGGCTGAACGCATCCTTCGGCGGGAAGCTTTCAACGGGCATCGACATATTTAAAGACCGCCACCCCAAAAAATTTCTGCATCAACTCGTGAGCGGACAGCTCGACATGGACCGCCTCGATTACCTTTCGCGAGACAGCTTCTACACCGGCGTATCAGAGGGGGTGGTGAGCAATCAGCGCATCATCAAAATGCTCAATGTACACGATGGCAAGCTCGTGGTGGAGCAGAAAGGCATCTACTCTGTCGAGAAATTCATCATGGCTCGGCGGCTTATGTACTGGCAGGTTTACCTGCACAAGACCACGGTAGCGGCGGAGCGCCTCCTTATCAATATCCTGCGCAGGGCCAAGGCACGCGCACGTGCCGGCGACGATCTTTTCGCCTCACCCGCGCTCCGCTTCTTCCTCTACCGCGACATCGGAGCGGAAGACTTCCGGACCGACCCCGAGGTACTCGACGCCTTTGTGGAGCTGGACGATTTTGACATCATGGGTGCCGTAAAGGTTTGGCAAAAAGCCGATGACCGCATTCTGCGTACCCTTTGCGAAAACCTGGTAAACCGCAGGCTGCCGCGGGCCGTACTTTCGCGAAAACCCTTCGACCCCGAACGCATAAAAAAGCTGCGCGAGGCCACCGCCCGGCTCACAGGGGCCGGCCCTGAGGAGATCGAATACTTCTTTCAAACGGACTTGTTGCGCAACCACGCCTACGCGCCGGGTACGGACGGCATTCGAATCAAAGGAAAAACAGGCTCCCCCGTGGAATTTGCGGAAGCCACCGACAACCCCGATGCACTCTCGGGCAATGCTTTTACCGAAAAGCATGTGCTCTACCTGCCGAAAGAAATCGACGTGTCGGGATTGTGATCGACGTTTGGGCGGCACCTGTTTTCCCGAAGCCGCACCCCCTGCCATGGCCCTGAGAAAAAGCGCGAAACGCGCGGCGGATGCGGATCTCAGCGCGCCGGGAGGCGCCCGTGAGAAGCGCGCCGGGGCATTGTATTAAATTCCTATATTTGGCACGATGAAAATTTCGGCCGCGCAGATAGCGCAAATTCTTGAAGGGGAGATAGTTGGAGATGTCTCTGCAGAAGTTTCCGGACTGAGTAAGATCGATGACGGGAAGCAAAATACGCTTTCCTTTCTGGCCAATCCCGCTTACACGGATTTCATCTACACCACCAAAGCGAGCTTGGTCATCGTGGCTGACAGCTTCGAGCCGGAGCGCGATTTGCCGGAAGGCTGCACCCTCATCAAGGTCAAAGACCCGTATGCCGGATTCGCGAAGCTGCTGGAACTGTACAATCAAATCAGGCACGATAAATCGGGTACGGACGCCACCGCCTCCGTGCATACCGATGCGGAAGTCGGGGAGGGCGCTTACATCGGAGCGCTCACCGTGGTAGAAGCAGGTGCGCGCATCGGGAAAGGTGCCAAGATATACGGACAATGCTATATCGGCGCGGATGCCGTAATCGGTGCCGAAACGCTGATCCATCCGGGGGTGCGGATCCTCTCCAATTGTGAAATCGGCGCAAATTGCGTGATCAACGCGGGCGCTGTCATCGGCGGTGACGGATTCGGGTTTGCGCCTAACAGCGAGAACAATTACAACAAAGTGGCCCAGATCGGGAATGTGGTCATCGAAGACCACGTGGAAATCGGCGCCAACACAACCATTGACCGCGCTACCCTGGGCAGTACCGTCATTCGCCGCGGAGCGAAGATCGACAACCTCATACAGATCGCCCACAATGTGGAGATCGGAGAAAATACGGTGATCGCCAGCCAAACCGGTATCGCGGGAAGCACCAAGATAGGGCGCAACTGCATGATAGGCGGGCAGGTGGGCATCATAGGCCACCTCACCATTGCCGACGGCACCAAAATCGCGGCCCAATCCGGCATCGGATCGAGCATCACCCGCGAAGACAGTGTACTGCAAGGCTCGCCGGCCTTCCAAATAGGCGACTACAAACGCTCTTATGTAGGATACAGAAAGCTGCCCGAGCTGATGAAAGAGGTCAGGGAATTGAGAGAGGCATTGGCGGCACTCAAACGAAATACAGAAGTATGAGTACAAAACAGCGCACCATTGCCGCGCCCGTGACCTTCCGCGGTGTGGGTCTTCACACCGGAGAAAAGGCAGAACTCACCCTCAGACCCGCTCCCGAAAACCACGGTTACATCTTCAAACGCACCGACCTCGAAGGAGAACCCGAGGTAAAGGCCTACATCGACAATGTGGTGTCCACCAAGCGCGGCACCACCATCGAGCAAAACGGGGCCCGCGTGCATACCACCGAGCACATCTTGGCGGCCGTATTCGGCTGCGAGGTAGACAATGTGCTCCTCGAACTCGACGGCCCCGAAGTACCCATCATGGACGGGAGCGCCGCCCTTTTCGTAGACGGCATCGAAAATGCCGGCTACGTAGAACAAGAAGCGGAGCGCAATTACTTTACCCTGAAGGAGAACCTCTATTACGAGGACGAAAACGGCTACGTAGAAATGCTCGCCGTGCCCACCCCGGGTCAGGAGTTTCGGATCACGGTGATGGTGGATTACAACTCCCCCGTGCTCGGTACGCAGCACGCCTCCATGTACGAAATCGGGGAATTTAAAAAGGAGATCGCCCCCTGCCGTACCTTTGTATTTCTCCATGAGCTGGAGGAGCTGGCCAAACTCGGTCTGATCAAGGGCGGCGACCTCGACAATGCCATCGTACTTGTGGAGCGCGAGCGCACCGAGGAGGAGTACCGCGAGATAGCCCGCCTCGTGGGCAAGGAGGACCTCGACATTAAGGTAGAGGGCATCGGCGTGCTGAATACGGTAAAGCTCAAATTTGAAAATGAGCCCGCCCGCCACAAGCTCCTCGATATCGTGGGGGATCTGGCGCTGGTAGGCCGCCCCATTCGGGGCCATATTCTGGCGGCCCGACCGGGACATGCCGGCAACGTTTCCTTCGGGAAAATCATTCGCGACCTGATCAAAGCCGAGCGCAATGCAGCTCCTGAATTTGACCTCACTGCTGAACCCATTTACGATGTAAACCGCATCATGGCCACCCTACCCCACCGCTATCCTTTCCTTATGGTCGATAAAATCATCGAGCTGGAAGAAAACCACGTGACGGGGGTGAAAAACGTGACCATCAACGAAAACTTTTTTCAGGGCCACTTTCCGGGAAATCCCGTGATGCCCGGCGTACTGCAGATTGAAGCCATGGCGCAGTGCGGCGGCGTACTGGCCCTCCACAATGTAGAGGACCCCGAGCTCTGGAGCACTTATTTCATGAAAATCGACAATGTGCGCTTCAAGCGCAAAGTGGTGCCCGGCGATACCGTGGTATTCCGACTCGAGCTGTCGGCAGCCATCCGCAGAGGCATCGTGCAGATGCACGGCAAAGCATATGTAAACGGTCAGGTGGCATCTGAGGGCGACCTCATGGCACAAATCATTAAAGACAAAGCATGATCGACGAATTGGCGCGCGTGCATCCCGATGCGAAAATCGGACCGGGGGTAAAAATCGGACCCTTCGTCTCCGTAGCCGCAGATGTGGTGATCGGGGAAGGCACCGAATTGCTCCCCAATGCCGTGATCATGGACGGCGCGCGTATAGGAAAACACTGCAAGATTTTTCCCGGGGCCGTCATTTCCGCCATTCCGCAGGATTTAAAATTTGCCGGAGAGGTCACCACCGCGGAGATCGGTGACCACACCACCATTCGCGAATGCGTCACCGTAAACCGCGGCACTGCCGATCGAATGAAAACCGTGGTGGGAAACCATTGCCTGATCATGGCTTACACCCATTTGGGACACGACGTAGCGGTGGGCAACCACTGCATTTTGGCGAATGCCGCCAGCGTAGCCGGCCACGTCACCATCCACGATTACGCCATCTTGGAAGGCGTGGTGGCCGTGCAGCAATTTGTCACCATCGGGGCGCACGCCTTCGTGGCGGGCGGCTCACTGGTCCGCAAAGACGTGCCTCCCTTCGTGAAAGCGGCCAGAGAACCGCTGGCTTATGTGGGGGTAAACACCGTGGGACTCCGCAGGCGGGGATTTCATGAAGACACCATCAAACGCATTGAGGACATGTACCGGATCATCTACGTGCAAAACACCAACATGTCCAAAGCCCTCGCCCTCGTGGAGGAAACCGTGCCCGACATCGATGAGCGGCGCGCGGTGATCGGATTCATCCGCGGCTCTCAAAAAGGTGTGATGCGCGGATAATTCCATGATAGAAATCACCCTCGAACATGCCGAAAAGCGTTTCAACCGTGACGTAATCTTTCGCGGGTGGAGCGACACGCTCAGTGCAGCCGACTGTCCGGTCATTCTGGGCGGCAACGGTTCGGGAAAAAGCACGGCCATGCGCGTATTGCTCGGCTATGCGCCGCTCTCCGAAGGTAGCATCCGCTACACCCTGAACGGAAAAAATCTGTCCGCAAACCGCGCCTACCGCCACATGGCCTTTTGCAGCCCCTATCTGGAGCTCTATGAAGAGCTCACCGTGCGCGAAGCCGCAGCCTTTCATTTCTCGCTGAAACCGGCACTTCCCGGCACCGATCCCGCAGACCTCGCGGAGCGTGCCCTGCTGAAAGAAGCTGCCGATCGTCCGGTCAAGCACCTTTCCTCCGGGATGAAACAAAGGCTGCGCCTGGCCCTGGCCTTGTATTCAGATACGGCGGCCGTACTGCTCGATGAGCCCACCTCGAACATGGATGCTGCGGGGCGCGACTGGTACCGAAGCACTGTTGAGGCAGTACGGGGCGACCGCCTCTTCATCGTGGCATCCAACCATCTGGAAGAGGAGTACTTCTTTTGTACCCGGAAAATCAACATCGAAGATTTCAAGCCTTAATAATTTCCTATTTTTGAAAAAATTTCCCTTTCATGGCGAATACATCCGACATTAAAAACGGGCTTTGCATGAAGCTCAACGGCAAGCTGGTCAGCGTTATCGAGTTTCAACACGTGAAGCCCGGCAAAGGACCCGCTTTTGTGCGCACCAAGCTGCGCAACCTGGAAACCGGCAAAGTTGTGGACCACACCTTCTCCGCCGGCCACACCATCGACATAGTGCGCATCGAGCACCGCCCCTACCAATTTCTCTACGAAGAAAACGGGGGCTACCACTTTATGCATACCGATACCTACGAGCAGGTATTCATCGAGGGCCACCTCATCGAAAAGCCGGAGTTTTTGCGGGAAGAGATGGTTTGCACCATCATGTTTCACGCAGAGGAGGAGACTGCCCTAAGTGTAGAACTTCCGCAATTCATCGAAGCCGAAATCACCTACACCGAGCCCGGCGTGAAGGGCGATACCGCCACCAACACCCTCAAGCCCGCCACCATCGACACAGGCGCCGAAGTGCGCGTACCCCTCTTCATCGACACGGGCGATAAGGTGAAGATTGACACCCGAACCGGGCAGTACAGCGAGCGGGTGAAATAGGGGGCTGAGTTTCCCCTTCCGTGCTTGCTCCAAGGGCCCGCCTGACTCGCTATGTGGCAATGTTTTGCGCGGAATACGGTGCTTTCACGGAGAGGAGGGGGGTCGGTTTTGCCTTGTTGAATTGAATTTCTGAAAGAATTACGCGGGGCGAATGCCGCCGCGGAGCATCGGAGGATAGGGGCCGTTCAACATTTCTGAAGTACAGTAACATTCGCCCGAAATCCTCTACGCCCCGCTGTTCATACTCAGGACAAACCGCCTCTCGAAAAAACTGAATTCCCGGCTGCATCAAAAAAGGAGGTGTCTTTTGACGGTGAATGGGGCGGCGCGCTGAGTGAGCCGCCGTCAGCGGGCGGTATTCACGGTGTACCCGAACACTGTCCCGTCCGAGAGTCCCGTCACCAAATTCAGGTTTCCGTCGCCGTAGAGGTCGCCGGCAGCAGCGGGAATGTCTCCGATTACCGGAAAGCCTTCAAAAACTTTCCCTGCCCCATCCCACAGCCAGACTTTCTTGGCGGAAGCTGACACAGCGCTGATCAATGTGCCCGCCGCAGTTTCATGAACGCGAAAACCGGCGGTGAGGTCCTCGGCCGCGCAGGTAAAAAGTTTTTTTCCTTCGAAAGAAAACGCGGTGATACCGTCCGATTCCTGCACGAGGCATTCGAGATTGCCGTCGCCCGTGACATCGAAAAACTGCACAGCGTGCGGGTTTTTCAGGCCGGTATCCGTCTTTCGGGTTCTCCCGTCGAATCCTGCGCGGTAAAGGGTTCCTGCGCTGTCAGCGGCAAAGACCGCCCCCGATGAGATCACCTGCTCCGGGTGCTCGGCCGCTGCCGGGAGGGTAAACCCTTTCGGGAGCCGTGCCTCCGTTTTGTGGCGGACATCACCTTTGCGGTCCAGGAGGCGGATACTTCCCGCGGCATTTACGGCAAAAAGGTAATCCTTGGTGCGCACCCGGATGTGCTCAATCGGGGTTACGATCGGGGCTTCGGGGTCCGTATAGTTCCAGCCTTCCACGGGCTTTCCGCGGCTGTCGTACACCTTGGTTTTTCCGCTTTCAAAAGGGATGAAGAACCGGTAGTCGCGGGACTTATCGTAATCTGCTACTGCGACCGGAGCAGCGGTTTTTTCCGAAAAGGAGACCGGAAAACCGTCTACGTGGTTGCCGTTCCTGTCGAGGACATAAAGCTTGGTGGCCGTGGAGAAAACCATTTGCAGCTTCCGATTTCTGAAAAGATCCGCTTGGGTGATTTCGCCCTGCACGGGGCCTTCGAGGTCTGCCTCCCAGAGCACCTTTCCGGTGTTTGCCAACAGGTACAGCCTGTTTTCCGCATCTTGGAGCACCGTTTCGAGTGCGCCGGTGTAGTGGTTTTTCACCAAAAAAGGTCCGCGCCTTACGGGCGCTTTTAGGCGGGATTCCCAAACGGCGGCCGTTTCCTGCTCATAGACGGGGTTATGCTTGAAATATATATTATTGAAATAGAGTCCGTCCTTGTGGTGTTCCGCCTGGTAGACAAACCCCTCAAACTTTCGCAGGGTTTCACGGCGCTCGGCGAGGGCGTCGGCATGCTCATCGCGCAGCAGAGCCTCGTAGAGGAAGGGCGACCGAGATAGGGCGCTGTACACCGTGAAATGCGCCTCTGAAGAAATGCGCTTGGCGAAGGTGCGGAAAGAGGCATCCCGCGCCAGGGTCTTGCCCTCGTCGAAGCTCTGCACCAGCACCCGGAGCCCGTTCAGGGAATTGCCCGCCACCACGTAATCATCGAGCCTGACGGCCCACGGATCTTCCAATCCCTCAAATACATCGCCCAAGAGCATCCCGTACCGCCTGCCGATCCTGAGTTTGTAGATTCGGTGCCCGGCGTATTCGGCCCGGTCGGGATCCGGGGGTGTATTCGCTTCCGCAAAAGCGGCTTCGAGCGATTCGAGGGCTTCATCGGCCTTTTTGCGGTCCTGCGCGCGAAAAACGGCAAAGCGATGCCCGTGGTAGTCGGCAGATGAAGGCTCGGTGATAAATGCCGCTGCCTGATCGCCGATCCAACCGGTGGCGAGGTCTGCGAAATCGCAGTTGCAAAGGTCATCCGCTTCCTTGAGCGCTCGATCAAACTTGAATTTGACCCCGGCCGCTTCCCGCATTTCAGCGGTGCGTGCAGCGAAAGCGGGGTACTCACCGAAGCCGTAGCAGACAAAATAAGCCGTACTGACCGGCATGGCGGCGAGCACCTTCATCTCCGGAGCATCAAGTCCGGAAAAAACTGAAAGCCATGTATCCGAGCTATCGGGAGCATGGATAAATCCGTTGAGGGAAAGGGCATTTGCCCGCAAGGTGAGGTCGAGCCCTGACCAAGTCCCGAAAGGCACGTCAAAGAAGGGGGACTTATTAAATTCAGGTCGGACGTAGGGCCTGAGCACTGCAGAAAACCGACGGTGGTTGATGAATACCCGTGCCCGCGCAGCGCGGTCTGTGGTCTTTCGCACGCGGAGGAAGGAAGGATCGAGCGTGACACAGGCATCGTGCTTGAGTGCACGCACCGCAGCTTCCGTGAGCAGGGCGTTCAGGCTCACGGCCAATATATCCTCGCTGATGAAGTAAGTGAGCGGTGCGTCAGTCAAGGCCGGGTAGAGGGTGGTGAGTTCCGTGCCGTCGTACATGCGTTGCTCGGGCGGGGCCGTGGGCTTGAGCAGGGCGTTGAGCTCTGCGCGTATGCGACTTTCATCGGCGGCGCCTTTGAGCGGCATACACATGAGGTAGCTGTAAGACTTCGCCCCAGAGGCGTGTACAGATATCGTGGCGGGGCGGCGGTCAAAGTATTTGCGCAATTCCTCACGGGTTCGAAGCGCGCTGTCAAGGACCTCGCTTACGGCATTGAGCCGAAACCAGAAATCGGTGGCCTGCAGTTCTTCCCAGATCACGCTCGACTGTGAGAGATCGCGACGTATTTCGGCAGCGTCGGCAGTTTCAAAGATCAGGGCGGCATCAGCGGGCACGGCCCGGAGCACGTCCGGAGCGGGACCTTCTGCTGCGTCAGTGGTTTGATAAAACCAGAGAAAAGCGGCAATGACGGCTGCGGCGAGGAGTACGGTTCCGATGATTCTTTTCAAGACGGCGAATTTGGCTTAAGCAAAAGTAGAATGCTGAACCCGTCACGGCGGAGCATTCAGGCACGGGGTATGCACAAGTCTCTGTTCACTTTTTGACCTCGGCCGCGACGGGGAGCAAGGCGAAACTCATGCGGTGGTGCACGCATGGCCCGTGCTCGGCAATGGCGCGGCGGGGGGCGGCAGTGGGATAGCCTTTGTTCTCATTCCAGCGGTAGTGGGGATATTCCGCATGCAGGCGGCGCATTTCCTCGTCGCGGTGCGTTTTTGCCAAAACGGATGCCGCCGCAATCGAAGCGTACTTGGCATCCCCCTTCACCACGCAGAGGTGGGGCACAAAGGGGTAGGGCGTAAATCGATTGCCGTCCGCAAGAATGTGTTCGGGCCGCAGCTTGAGGGCGTCGAGGGCGCGGTGCATGGCGAGAAAGGAGGCATTGAGGATGTTCACTTCATCGATCTCGGCGGGCAGGACTGATGCCACGGCGTAGCTCACCGCCGTTTCTTCGATGTATAGGCGCAGGGTGTCTCTCGCTTTCTCGGAAAGCTGTTTGGAGTCATTGAGCAGGGGGTGGAAGGGGCCTTCCGGCAAAATCACCGCAGCCGCAGTTACGGGACCGGCAAGGCATCCGCGCCCCGCCTCGTCACAGCCCGCCTCGGTGACTCCCGCCGCATGAAAAGCCAAAAGTTCTGCCACGGCCCGAAGGTAACCAATCGGGTAAAAACGGCCGGCGTACATTTGCCACCCGTGGCCCCCTCCGAATTCAAACTTCCCTCACCGCTTCAGGAGGTCAAATACCCTCCGATTACAGACTGCGGTGCCGTGCTTTACATCAAGCGCGACGACCTCATCCACCCCGAAGTATCCGGCAACAAGTGGCGCAAACTGAAGTACAATTTCGAAAAGGCCCGTCTGCGCGGCAACCGACTGATCGTGACCGCGGGGGGTGCTTTTTCGAACCACATCGCCGCCACGGCTGCCGCAGGGCAGCTTTTCGGATTCCGAACGGCGGGTGTGATTCGGGGCGAGGATGCCGACTTAAACAATCCCACCCTCCGATTCGCGCAGGACTGCGGGATGGAGATCGTTCGCATCTCCCGCGCGGCATACCGCACGGAGGGCAGCCACGATTTTTCCGACATGGTCAAGACCAGGTTCGGAGCGCACTACTACATTCCCTCCGGCGGAGCCAATGACCTCGGCGCGGCCGGCTGCGGTGAGCTGCTCGGCGAACTCGACTTCCGGCCCGATGCCGTATGGACGGCCTGCGGTACGGGCACCACCCTCTGCGGGCTGGGCACGGCCAATGCCGCCCGAAGTGAGATTTTCGGCGTTTCAGTGCTGAAAGGCGGTGCATTTCTGAGGGACACCGCGGACCGGCACCTCGCCCGCACTTTCGGCGACCCCGAAACAGAGGCCTATATCCGAGAAAAAATTCATATCTTAACAGACCATCATTTCGGCGGCTATGCCAAATCAACCCCCGAATTGATTGATTTTATGCGGGAATTCTACCGCACTACCGGGGTAAAAACCGACCCCATCTACACGGCCAAGGCGGCCTTTGGGATGGCCCGATTTGCCGAAAGGCACCCGCCGAAAAAAGGCGAAAAATGGGTTTTTATCCACACGGGGGGCATGCAGGGACTCCCCCCTTTCGAGGAAAAATCAGGCATCTCGGTTTTCGGCAATTGTTGAATTCACAGAATATTGTTGAAAACCCGGCGTTTTCACCTCTCCACTTCAATCAATCCCGCGCTACATTTGGAGGTTAGCGTTTTTAACAGGCTGTTGAAAAGTGTTGAAAACATGTTGAGAAGCACCTTTTTTCTTCTTTTTCTGCTCTGGTACTCGGCCGTTTCTGCCGAAAACGGGGACCCGAAGAGCCGATATTCCCGTTCGGAGTACATCGCGATGTGGAAAGATGTGGCCGTGCAGCAGATGCGCGATCACGGCATCCCCGCCAGCATCACCCTTGCACAAGCCATCTTGGAAAGCGGCGACGGCAACAGCATGCTCGCTCGGCAGGGCAACAATCACTTCGGGATTAAGTGCCACGGGTGGACGGGAAAAAAAGTGTACCACGACGACGATGCACGCAATGAGTGCTTCCGAAAATACCGAGATGCCTCGGAGAGCTTTGCCGACCACAGTGATTTTCTGAAAAGGCCGCGCTATGCCTTCCTCTTCGACTATGAAGTGACCGACTATAAATCATGGGCCAAGGGGCTGAAAAAAGCCGGTTACGCCACCAACCCCCGCTATCCCGAATTGCTGATCCGCCTCATCGAAGAAAACAACCTCGCAGCTTACGACGCCGAAGCACTGAGCGGTATGCCCGCGGAGCGCACTGCGCGCCGCCGAGAAAGCAGTCCCGAAAAGTCCGGCGACATCACGGTGACCCTCGGCGGCAGCTCGGCCTTCAAGCTCAGCGATAACAACATCAAGTACACCGTCACCACGACCGCTGAAACGCCCCGCAGCTTGGCCAAAAAGCTCAATATGGGGCCTTGGCAGGTGCGCCGCTACAACGACTTTGACAAGGGTGAAAAAATTGCCGCGGGCACCCGTGTGTATATGCAACCCAAGCGCCGCAAGGCGGCCAAGGCCAAAAGCCATACGGTGGCTGCCGGTGAAACCCTGCGCGACATCTCTCAAATGTACGGGGTGAAAATGAGGCTGCTCAGAAAGCGGTCCGGCTTCGACCGCGGATATGAGGTGAAGCCCGGCGATAAGGTGATTCTGAAGTAGACGCTCACCTGAAGGTGGTGCAAGGCGGCTCCGTCTGCGGCCTGACCCGAGCAAACCGAAGGAAATTCAATCCGCCTCGATGCGGAGTTGCCTGATCCTGAATCCGTCGGATTCGCGCTTCATAAAGAAGGTGACGCGGTAATTTCCGTTTCCGGTAGACAGGTCGCCGATGTAGTAATGGTCGTCGAGTTTCGATTTGCCCTCGTGGCGTATGGCAAAATCTCCGGGAACATGATTGGCAAAGAATCGGGTCATGATGACCTCCGCCTGCTCGCGGCTGTAGACTTCATCTTTTCGGTCTACGGTGAGGTTTACCCCGGCGGTAAAGTAAGAGGCCAGCGTCTTGGCATTGCCGTTTTTGACGGCATCCGCAACCAGATCGCGCTCCGCTTCCTGGGCCTGAAGGGCGGCAGCGCAAAGGAAAAGAATAAGCAGCGGCGTAAAAATTTTGGCCATAGCAGCGAGGTTTCCTGAAAAATGAGTCACAGCAAATATTACGCCATGTTCAGCAAGGGTGCGCCCGAATCCGGCAGCGCGCAGAGAAAGGCTATATTCGCAGCCGTGAAGATCGTTATTTTCTGCATAGGTGAGCCGCGCAGCGCTTTTATCCGCGAGGGGATTGAGGATTACACCGCACGGATCAAACACTATGCCCCGATCGAAACAGTCGCCATCAGCGAAAAAAAGCATTGGCGCAAGTTGCCGCCCGAAGAGCGCAAAAAAGCCGAAGGCGAAGCCATCCTCGCCGAACTTCAGCCCGGCGATCGGGCGGTGCTCCTCGACGAAAAGGGCGTGGCCCACACGAGCCGTGCTTTCGCAAAAAAACTGGAGCAGCACCTCGCCTCAGGGGGCAAGCGGCTCGTCTTCATCGTGGGCGGGGCATTCGGCTTCAGCCCGGAGGTGTACGCCGCGGTACAGCCGAAAATGGCCCTCTCGGCCATGACCTTCAACCACGAGATGGTTTTGCTCTTTCTCACCGAACAGCTCTACCGGGCCTTCAGCATTCTGAACAACGGACCCTACCACAACGATTGAATTGCCTTTTTCGGCCCGATGACCGAAACCCCGCAGAGCCGCTTCCCGTATCAGCAACTGTCGCCCCCTTGAACGCGCTTTAAAACCTGCAAGTGATGAAACACGTTCTCTCAACCCTCGGGGGGTGGCTGGCGTGGGCAGCGCTATCCGCTCAGACGGGTGCCGCCCTGGATTACGCCAAAATCTCTCAAACTTCCGGAAACCTCAACGCCGACCTCGTAAACCACGGGCGGTTCGGCTATGTATCTGCCGACGGCCAAAACCGCATCTGCGCGGGCGCCCCTTTTGCCGGAAACGGCGAAGTACGCCTCATTGAGCTCAACCCGGAAGGAACCGTCGCATCCGAAATGCAGTTGCATGCTGACGACTTTCCCGTGTTCGATACGATCACAGGCGCCGAATTCGGCACCTCGGCAGCCTTCCCCGGCGATCTGAACGGAGACGGTAAGGAGGACTTTCTCATCGGCGCGCCGGGTGCCGGTGCAGCGGGCGCCTTGGTCCTGCTCCTCTCGGAAGGCCCCGGCTATACGGCACAATTCCTTACCCTTCCGGAAAACCTCTCAGCGCCCGGTCTGCGCTTGGGCGCTCACCTCTGCTTCAAGTCCGGCCTCTTCTACGCCGCCTTGGCCACGGAGACGGGCAGCATCGCCGCCTTCACAGTGACACCCGAAGGTGCGGTGCACGTCGCGCACACTTACGGACCCGAAACCGTGCTGCTGAGCGAAGAACTCAGTCCCGGCGACCGCTTCGGAGCCGGAATCACCGTGAGCGACCTCGACGGTGACGGCATCGACGACATCCTCTGCGGCGCGCCGGGCGATGACGACGGCGGAACCGACTACGGAGCGGTGTACCAAGTCTTCCTCACCGCCGAAGGCGAGGCAGACCGCATTGTAAAGCTCTCTGCCGAGCGGGGCGGCTTTACCGGCTTCCTCAACTCAGGTGATGACTTCGGAATCAGCACCGCAGTGCTTGGCGACCTCGATCAGGACGGAAATGTAACCATCGCCGTAGGTGCTCCGGGCGACGACGACGGACTGCTCAATTCCGGCGCGGTATGGGTGATTTTTCTCAAAGCAGACGGCACCATGAAGCGTCAGCGCAAGATCAGTTTACTTCAGGGCAATTTCCAACACAGCGGCCTCGGTTTTGACGACGGCTTCGGCACGCGCATAGCCGCCGTCGGCGACCTGAACGGTGACGGCACGGTCGATCTTGTCTCCGGCACACCCGGCGATGATGACGGCGGAACGGACCGAGGGGCATTCTTCTCTGTGCTGATTGAGCAATGTGAGATTCCCGTGGCCGTATTCACCTACGAGACCGACGGGCCTGAAGTCAGCTTCTCCATACCCGGCGGCGAGGGTTTCACCTATATCTGGAATTTTACCGGGGGCCACTACAGCCAAGAGCAGAACCCCGTGCACACCTTCAGCTCGACAGGTACTTTCACAGTATGCCTCACGATCAACGGCCCGTGCGGAGGAAACCACTACTGCGGCCCGGTGAGCGTAACCGCTTTGAGCACCGCATCGGCAGAAGCCGAGCAGACCAAGGTATTTCCGAATCCCGCCACCACCTATTTCAGGATCGAATCACCGGCGGAGATCCGCAGCGTGACCCTCGTCGATATGTCGGGACGCGAGGTGTACCGCGACGTGGTCAGAAACCGCACGCCCGAAATATCCGTAGCGGGTTTTGCCCCCGGACTCTACCTCCTCAACATCGAGACGGCGGCGGGGATGACGGTGCAAAAAATTAAAGTGCATTAGCGGCGGCGGGGTTTGCCCACCCGCACCGCGCCGTTGCAGAACAACCGAACAGATGTAACTTGCAGCGCCAAAATGCGGGCGGGAATATGCTGCAAGACCTCAAAAGAACCTTCGGACAGTCGGCGGTGTACGGCGCCGGGAATGTGCTCGTAAAGCTCACGGGACTTATTCTCCTGCCCGTTTACCTCAAGGGCCTGAATACCGACGCTTACGGTATGCTGATCCTCTTCGAGGTCATGACGCAATTCATCGTCGGTGTATTTTCATTTCGACTGCAGAGCAGCCTGCTTCGCTTCGGTGCGGAGTCGGGCGATATTCGCTTCATCAGGCGGACTTATTCCACAGCCACATACAGCATGGCCGCCGTGGCGCTCAGCGGATTGGTCGTCTTTGTATCTGCGGCACCCCTGTTCAACCGGTTTCTCTTTGAGGGCACTGCGCCCGCGGCGGCCTTTCCCCTGCTTTTTGCCTCAGCAGCCGCCGAAATGCTCCTTCTCATGCCGCTCCAGCTCTGCCGCCTGAAAGAAGAGCCCCTGAAATACACGGGGATCATGGCCCTCAAGCTGGCCGGCATGCTGGCCTTTGTAAGCTATTTTGTTTTGGTCCGGGACCTCGGCGTGTTCGGTGCGGTGGCGGGTATCTTTTCGGCAAATATCCTTGCCCTGATCGCTACCCTTCCCATGCAGATCAAACACCTGCGGGCCACCTACGACCCTGCGACGGCCAAAGAAATGTTCCGCTTCGGCACACCGCTGATTTTTACATCGATATCCGCCATTTTGCTCAGCATCGGCGACCGGGTGATCATCAAGATTTTCGGCGAATTTTCGGATGTGGGTGTCTACGGGCTGGCCTACAAGATCGGCAGTGTGGCAAATCTGCTCGTGATCAACAGTTTTAGCTTGGGCTTTCTGCCCGTGGCCTACAAAAAATACAAAACGCCGGGGTTCCGCCGGTTTTTTTCCAAAATGCTGACCTACTTCAGTCTGGTCACCGTGCTTCTCACCCTCGGGGTATCGCTTTTCAGCAAAGAATTGATCGCGGTGCTGAGCAAGAAGGAACCGGACTATATGGCCGCGGTCATCCTCGTCCCCTTCATTGCATTCACATTTATTTTCAAGGCGATGCAGTTTTTTATTTCCATCGTATTTCACCTCACCAAGCGCACCCGTTATGATGCATTGGTCACCATGTCGGGCTTCGGGTTTAACATCGCCCTGAACTTTGCCCTGATTCCTTTTTACGGGATTTACGGGGCGGTCGCGGCTACAGGATTGAGCTACCTCAGTATGGGCCTGGTCACGAAGCACTATGCCCGGAAGCAACTTCAGGTGGATTACGAGTTCAGGAGACTCGGCATCTTGGTCATCTCCTGTGCGGTATGCATCGCCGCGGGCATGGCCGTGAACCCGCTCGATCTCGGGATACGCCTTCCGGCAAAAATACTGCTGACGGGCGGCTACCTCGTTTTCCTCTACGCTGCGGTGGCCGATGCAGCGGAGCGCGGGAAATTCATGAAGGTGGTGCACGTCATTCGCCGGGAGGGTTTGCGTGCGGCGGTTACGGCATTGATGAAGTGATCCTTCGCCCTACCCTTGAACTGCTTTTAAGGCGGCAGAGCGGGAATATTTGGTTTACTTTGAGGTAAAATTCCGTGCTTCTTGAAAATCGGTATGGTACTTACGGCGGCGGTTGAAGAAGACCTCCGCGTGCGCAATGAAATCCGCTACATCCGCAGTGCGGGTCACGAGGTGGCCGTGCTGGTTCCCGGCACGGGATCGGTGCGCACACACGAGGAAGGCTTTCAGATTGTGCCCTCGGGCATACGCCCCAAGGAGTCCGACCTTTTGTTCGGCACGGCCAATGTCTTTCCTTTTTACCGCCTTCGCTGGTCCCGCGCCGTAAAAGCATTCATCCGAGCGCACAGCGTCGAACTCTTGCACGCCCATGACCTCTTCACGGGCGGATTTTCCGCAGAAGCAGCGAAGAGCGCGGGTATTCCCTGTATTGCAGACCTCCACGAGAATTTTCCCGCTGCAGTAAAATCTTACGCCTGGGTGAAAAAATTTCCGCAATCCCTGTTTGCGCATCCCGAAAAATGGAAAACCAAGGAGAAAGCCATCCTCGAAGGCACGGACGGGCTTATCCTGCTCAGTGAGAGCTACGCGGAAGAACTGTACAGTGAATACCCCTCCTTGAGAGAAAAGCCCGTAGCGGTGTACCCCAATGTCCCCGACACCGATCTCCTTTTGAGCTATCCGATCAGGGAGGTTCCCTTCCGGAAATCGGGTTTTTGCCTCCTCTATTTCGGTGCGGTCGGAAAGCGAAGGGGCCTGCACACGGCAGCCGAAGCCGTGAGGAAACTCAAGGCCCGCGGTAAGGACTGCACGCTGCTGGTCATCGGGCATGTCCACAAAAATGAGCAGGCTTGGTTCGAAAAGGAAGTGTGCGGCCCGGGTGTGACCCACATCCCTTGGACTGACATCAGCTTGCTGCGTTCATGGCTGCAAGTATGCGATGTATGCATCTCTCCGCTGGTCAAAAATGCCCAGCACGATTCGGGCGTGGCCAACAAGATTTTCCAGTACATGCTCTACGAAAAACCGATTTTGGTCAGCAACTGCACTCCCCAGCAGGCCTTGGCGGAGGGCTGCGCCTGCGGACTTTCACACCGCTCTGAAGACCCCGACGATTTTGCCGAAAAGGTCGAGGCTATGATGGCCGATCCGGAAGCCCTTCGGAAAATGGGGGAAAACGGAAAGCGCGCGGTGACGGAGCGGTACAATCTGGCCACGGCGGGTCGGGCGATCACAGAACTCTACGAAACAGTCCGAAACAATTTCTGAGTGTGCGGTTTACCGCGCCGCCCCGTTGAATATTTCGACCAATTGCTTTGCAAGTGCCTCCCGCCGGTAAAGGCCGGCCTTATCGGCATCGGGCATCTCAACCGCTCCGGCCATGGCCGCTGCGATATACGCCCGAAGTCCGTCGGCGTCTTCGTGGGTGAAGGCTTGTCCCGCACCTGTGCTTTTCAAAATGCTTGCCGCGGCACTGCCGCTCGGGAGCAGCGCCGCCACGGGGCGACCTGTCGAGAGGTATTCGAAGAGCTTGCCGGGAATGATGGCCTCCCCGCCGGGAGTGTCGGGGGAGAGGAGCACCGTGAGATCAGCGCATGCAAGTTCATCCCTGAGGCGGTCGTGGGGAAGGTAGCCGAGGTAGTCGAGGTTGTCTGCGATGCCGGCTGCGCGAATCATCTCGGCCACTTCCGGGGCGATGCTCCCCGCGATGCGGAGGCGGTAAGCGGCGGGGTCGAGCCCGGCGAGGGCGCGAAACAAGGCCTGCGGGCGGTAGCTTTCCGCAACGGTACCTGCATAAGTGATGTAAAACGGCGCTCCCGGGGGCTTGGCCTTTCGCGGAATGAAATCATCGAAGCCGTTGGTGACGGTGTGGTATTCCCGCTTCACATTTCGGGAGAACTGCCGGGCAAATCCCGGGCTTGCCGTGATGACGGCATCCGCACGGGTGAGCACCTTTCGCTCGAGCGATCGGTCATAACGCACGGCGAGGTTGGTGCGGGGCATGGCCAGGTTGTAGTACACTTCCGTCCAGGGATCGCGCATATCGGCCACCCATGGCAGGCCGGACTTGCGCTGCAGCTCTGCACCGATGAGGTGGGTAGAGTGCGGAGGCCCCGTGGTCACCATCAGTTCGGGGGAATAGTCGCGGATAAGCTTGCGCGCCGCTCTCAGGGCGTGCCGGTTCCAGCCGCGCCGCGCGTCCGGGATGAAAAAATTGCCCCGCATGAACTTGGCCGGTAAAGAGCTTCCCTTCTCATTGCTGAAGCCGCCGTAAGGAATGCGGTCTTTGCCCACCAAGCGGCCGTACCACTGCAGCGGTTCGAGCGATTTTGTGCGCACCACATGCATCCCTTCCGGTACCCGGGCTTCCAGGCTTTCATCGCGCTGGGGATAGGTGGCGTACTTCGGATCTGCGGTCACCACGACGGGCTTCCACCCGTTTTCCGGAAGGTAAGGCGCAAAGCCCAGCCAGCGCTGCACCCCCGCTCCTCCCGCGGGCGGCCAATAGTAGGTGAAGAGCAGTAATTTTTTCATGCGTCGGCCGGTATCGTGCGGCACAGTCCGCAGGAGCATTGATGTCCCGCGATTTCAGTATAAATAATCCGCTTCCTCATCGGCTTCGGCGGTCCGCTTGATTCGTCCGTACATCACAAAACCGAAGAGCAGCACCAAAAGCAGTCCGCCGGCGGTACTCACATGGGCGGAGGTCTGAAAGGTGCTCGGTTCAAACTTAAACTCGATCACGTGATCGCCCTCGGGCACCACCATGCCGCGCAGTACATAGTTTGCGCGGAAGTGCGGCACTTCCTCACCGTCGATGTAGGATTTCCATCCGGCGTCGTAATAAATTTCCGAAAAAATGACCGCCTGAGGCACATCAGAGCTGTAGATGTACTTGATGTAATTGGGCAGGTGTGTCTGCTCAGCGATGGCGGCATCGGCGGAGGGAGCATAGGAAAAATCACCGACCAGGGGAGCAAAGCGCTCGTCGATTACGGCTTCATCGCGCACATCGAGGTCTCCGAGGCGGGTGATTTCTTCGTCCGCATTTTCCGCGAAGAGGAGGTCTTTCACGAACCATGCACTGCCGAGTGCGGCCTCATTGAGGAGGGGGTCGGACTGCGGATTGTAGATGACATACTTCGTATTCAGCATATTGAGCACATCAAGGCTGCGCATCCTCGCTCGGAGGGATTCCCTTGTGGGTTGTCCTTGCAACTCGGCCTGAATCTTGGCAATTTCATCACTGAGGTGAAATTCGATCAGCTCTTGGTAGCGCTTCAATTTGGCCCCGTGGTAGCCGCCCACCGATTTGTGGAAATAAGACACCCGACTGTCGTTGAAAGGGTTTTGGAGGGTGAGCACCCGGTAATTGGTTGCGAAGCGAAGGGCGGCGAAGCGCACATCATTGACCTCATCTTCAGATACGCGCCGGCCGCGTTCCTTTTTGGCTTCAGCCCTGAAATCACTCACGGCTTCGCTGACGGCATCTTTCACGCGTGGGTTTCGGCTTTGCTCATTTTCGAGGATGGAGAGGTCTGCGGCGGCGGCTTTATGCGCTGTCCGATTGTCCGATTTGAGCTCCCATTGCACCAAGCGTCCGCGGTCCTTCTCATTGTTGAGGTAGCGCTTGCTCACGCCCCACATATCGATCAAAATCAACACGCCGATCGCGGCCACGGCCACTTTGGGCTTGATCACCCCTTTGGCCAAAAGCCAAAGTGACGCAGCACCGGCCGCCACAAAAATCAATGAGCGGAGCACGTCCGCGCGAAAAATCGCAGTGCGGGCGGTAATCAGCGATTCCCCGTAAAGGAGAAATTCAGCGGCCCGATCACCGTCCATTTGGGCATTGAGCATGTCCTTTTCGGCAGAGCTGAGGAAATCGAAGAAGGTTTCCGGAAGTAGAAGAAACAAGATCAGGAGACCGAGGAGGCCGCCTGCTGTGCCGAAAAACGCCTTGGCCCGCTTGGTGAGTACTTCGGGCTCCTCGGAGACTTGCTTGAGAAAAATCATGGCCAAGATCGCCACAATCAACCCGGTAACGGCAAGGATAATGGTCACCGCCCGGAATTTGTCATACCCCGGCACGTAATCGAGGAAGAAATCCGTGAGCGGCATAAAGTTTTTGCCCCAGCCCAGCATGACGGTGAGCGCGGCAGCACCGAGGAGGGCCCATTTGATGGGGGCTCTGACAAATACTGCACCGAGGAGGAAGAGGAGCATGACCACCGCTCCGAAGTAAACCGGGCCCGAGGTAAAGGGCTGATCGCCCCAGTAGCGGTTGCTTTGGGCTACGCTTCCCTGCATTTCACGGTCCACGTTTTTGAGGACCTCGGGGTCTTCGCCCAATACGCCGGTGGCACCGCCTTTCGCATCGGGGATGATGAAGGAAAAGGTCTCGCCGATGCCGTAGCTCCAGTTGGTGATGTAGTCCCGGTCCAGGCCCGCGGTAGCAATGTCTTCATTGGAGGTGCCGTCCGGCTTTACGGTTAGTTCGGAAGGCCCGCGCGTGGTGTACTTGCCGTATTCATAGGTATTCCAGAGCAGGTTGGCATTGCTGAGGAGGGCGAGGAGGGCGGCGCCGGCCAGCACCCCGGAGGCCCGCAGGAAGAGTGAGATTTGATCTGACTTTACAGCACGGTAGAGGGCCGCGAGGACCACGAAGACCGTGGCAATACCGAAATAATAGGTGATCTGCACGTGGTTGGCTGAAATCTGCAGGGCCAAAAACAGGGCTGCGATCACCCCGCCGAAGAGGATGCGCCCGCGGTAAGCCCAAATGATGCCGGCCAGTACGGGCGCCATGTAGCCGATGGCGTGTGCTTTGGTATTGTGGCCCGCTTCCAGTATGATGAATAAGTAGCTCGAAAATGCGAAAGCCACCGCCCCCACTACGGCCGGTCCGGGGCGCACGCGGAGGGAGACCATCAGGAGGTAGAAGCCGAACATGTAGAGAAAAACGAAGTTGATCGGGCGGGGGAGCCAAAGGGTCACGGCCTTGTCGAGCATCTTCACGATATTGTTCGGGTAGAGCACCGAGATCTGAAAGGCCGGCATACCGCCGAACATGGCGTTGGTCCAGAGGGGCTCTTCATTGTACATCCGCCTGAACTCCTGAATTTCCTGTGCCATGCCGCGGTAGTTCGTGATGTCGCCCTGACGGAGCTGATAGCCGTTCAGCGCGGGGTAGAAGTACACGGCAGAGAGCAAAACAAAAACTGCCGCAGCGATGAGGTGAGGCAGGTAATTTTTAAAGTTGATGTTTTTCATGGCGGGAAATTAGTCCACTTCTTCGAAATCGATGTATTCGCCCCCGCCTTTGCCGTTCTTGCCCTTGCGCTTTTTCTTGCGGGGATATTCTATGCGCACATCGCCGTCGCGGCGGCGGTCGCTGTATTCATTTGCCGATGAGGGCCTTGATTTAGTGCCGTAGAGGAGCGGCCTCAGCAATCTGCCGAGTACGCGCACTGCAAAATACAGGGCTATGATGATGAGAATCGTTCTGACCACGCCGGTTAAACTTGCTGCAACCGTTTGCATAAGGGGGCAAATATAACCTTATTGATTCGAGTAGCCTTGAAACACAGCTCCGACCTAATGTCAATTTTTCGCAAATGGAATTACTCCCATCACCTGCTCACCTAAATATTATGTTCAATGTACACCTTCCTGAAAAGGCGACCCCCTCCTCTTACAGACCGAAATACCTTGAATTCCTCGCAAAAGCCGAAACACATCTGATTTTTTCAGCAGACCCTACTATGATTTCATCTCCTGCCTTCCGATGATCGTCATGATTTCAACTATACCGTTGTTTATGCGGTAATAAACAGCATCCGAGCCACAGACACAACGGCGGTAACCGGGCTTAATAAAGTCGACTGCTTCGAACAGGTAGGGCTGATAGGCAATGAGTTCAAAATGCTCGAAAAAATTCATGAAATATCGGTCTGCCTGTTCCGTACCGAACCTGTGCATGCCATACCGATGTATCCTGATTAAGTCTTCCGCGGCCTGCTCACTCAGTCTGTATTTAGGCACTCCCCGAGTCTTTGGACCTTTTCAGAATCTCCTCCTTCCCGGCAGAGGTAAAACCGCGCTGCTCGGCCTTTTCAATTTTGAGCCTGATCCAATCCACCTCGCTCTGCTGCCTGCGCGCTTGTCTTACAAGGTCGTTGATGAGTTCGCTTTTGCTCGCGTATTCTTTGCCGGCGACCTGCTTGGACAGCCACTCGTCATTTGGTTCCGTAAAACTGATGCTCTGTCTTTTCATCCGGTGCGAATTTGATTCAAAATTACACCAAAATCTTTATTTTCGAAAGAGAAATACAGCTTAGGGTCAAGGTTTACCTGCTCAAATACAAATTCCGCTCGCTGTACACCTTCCGGAAAAACGGATCCATCAGGTCTTCGATAAAGTAAATGGCCTCGCCGGTAGATTTCATTTCGGGGCCGAGCTCCTTGTTCACATCGGGGAATTTCTCGAAAGAGAAGACCGGAATCTTGATGGCATACCCGCTTTTGTGCGGCTTGAAATCGAAGTCGGAAAGTTTGGCCTCGCCCAGCATCACTTTGGTGGCATACTTCACATAGGGCTCCCGGTAGGCTTTGGCGATGAAGGGCACGGTGCGCGAGGCGCGCGGGTTGGCCTCGATGATGTACACGGTGTCGTCCTTGATGGCAAACTGTATGTTGATCAAGCCCACCGTGCGGAGGGCGAGGGCGATGCGCTTGGTGTACTCCTCGATTTGTGCGATGATCAGGTCACCGAGGTTGTAAGGAGGCAGCACGGCGTAAGAGTCGCCGGAGTGGATGCCCGCGGGCTCGATGTGCTGCATCACGCCGATGATGTGTACGTTCTCACCGTCGCAAATGGCGTCAGCCTCGGCTTCGATGGCGCCGCTGAGGAAGTGATCGAGGAGGATCTTGTTGTCGGGCATGTCGCGAAGGATGTTCACGACGTGCTTTTCGAGGTCTTCCTTGTTGATCACGATTTTCATCTGCTGACCGCCCAGCACATAGCTCGGCCGCACGAGGAGGGGAAAGCCGAGGGTGTCGGCCAG
>PXBH01000196.1 GCA_003565555.1 Cryomorphaceae bacterium
GCCTTGAGTTATTCGGTCATTGTTGATTTTTTAAGGACCTCACGATGCGAAGCAAGTCCGTATGGATGAGATCGCTTACGCTTAGTTGGCTCCACCTTATGTCAAGATAAGGTGGAAACAAACCCGCGGCGACAGCCGCACCGATAATTTTGCCCGCTTGAGGCAATCTGTGAAGCTGTATGTCAATGATGCATCATCCGAAGACAAAAAGCAGCGGTAGTCATGGAGCTAGTTGAAAAGATGGGTATTAAATTGCGGGAAGTCAGGAAGCAGGCGGCTGCGCGTCCGTGGGCGGGTGCCCGGCTTCCTTCTCCGCCCGTTTGAAAGCTAAAGGTACCGTTTCAGCGGGCTTCCTCAATTCCTCTTATCTTTGCGCCCGCCTGACTTTTCAACAAAGTTTACAACAAGCCTTCCCCTTTGAAATTCGACCTGATCACCACAGATGCCCGCTCCGGGGCGAGAGCCGGATGCATTCACACCGACCACGGCACCATCGAAACTCCCATCTTCATGCCCGTGGGCACAGCCGGGGCCGTGAAGGCCGTGCACATCCACGAAGTGGCAAACGAGGTGAATGCCGACATCATCCTCGGCAATACCTACCACCTCTACCTGCGCCCGGGTACGGAGATCATTGAGAAAGCCGGCGGGCTGCACCGTTTCAACGGGTGGAAGCGCCCCATCCTCACCGACAGCGGAGGCTATCAGGTCTACTCTTTGGCGGAAAGCCGAAAAATCAGCGAAAGCGGCGTGAGCTTCCGTTCGCATGTGGACGGTGCCAAGCATTTTTTCACGCCCGAACGCGCGATGGACATACAGCGGGAAATCGGTGCGGACATCATCATGGCTTTTGACGAATGTACCCCCTACCCCTGCCCGTACGACTATGCCGAGAACAGCATGCACCTCACCCACCGCTGGCTGAAACGGTGCTGTGAACGCTTTGACCAAACTCCCGACAAATACGGGTACAGGCAAACCCTCTTCCCCATCGTTCAGGGCAGTGTGTACCCCGATTTGCGAAAAAAATCCGCGGAATTCATCGCCTCGACCGAGCGCGAGGGCAATGCCATCGGCGGCCTTTCCGTGGGGGAGCCGCACGAAGACATGTACGGAATGACCGAGGTGGTGTGCGAGATCCTCCCCGCTGATAAGCCCCGCTACCTCATGGGCGTGGGTACCCCGGTCAATATTTTGGAAAATATTGCCCTCGGCATCGACATGTTTGACTGTGTGATGCCCACGCGCAATGCGCGCAACGGGATGCTCTTCACGAGCGAGGGCATTGTGAACATCCGAAATGCCAAGTGGCAGGACTGCTTCGACCCCATCGACCCGAACGGAACGGCTTACGTGGACACGGCTTACACCAAAGCATACCTCCGCCACCTCATCGTAAGCAAGGAGATGGTGGGCGCACAAATTGCGAGCGTTCACAATTTGGCCTTCTATTTGTGGTTGACCCGCGAAGCGCGGAAACACATTATTGCCGGCGACTTCGCCACATGGAAAGACACCATGGTTCGAAAACTGGACCGCCGCCTCTGACTGAATGAAACTCCTAGACCGGTACATCCTCGGAAAATTCCTCGGCACCTTCTTCTTTATGATCGCACTGATCATGTCGATTGCCGTGGTTTTTGATGTTTCAGAGCGCCTGGAAAAATTCATCCGAAACGAAGCCCCCCTTGAGGAAATCGTATTCAACTATTACGTGCACTTCATCTTCTACTACGCCAACCTCTTCAGCTCACTTTTCATCTTTCTCAGCGTATTGCTTTTCACGGGGCAGATGGCCCAGCGCACGGAGATCGTGGCCATATTCGCCGGTGGGGTAAGCTTCAGGCGGCTGCTGCGGCCTTACTTTTTCGGAGCTACCATTCTCGTGGTCATATCTCTGTATTTCACCCACTACCAGCTTCCCATTTCCAACAGTACGCGGCTCGCCTTCGAGGAGCAGTACATCAAGAAGCAATTTCGCATCAATGAAAAGCACCTCCACAGGCAGATCAATGATTCGACTTTGGCCTACTTCGAGTCGTTCAGCACGGTCAATGACATCGGGTACAAGTTTTCACTGGAAAACTGGAACGAAGAAGGCCGGATGACTTACAAGATGCTCGCCGACCGGGCCAAGTACGATTCCGTGACCGGGGTGTGGCACATCGACAATTACTTCATCCGGCACATCACCGACAGCACAGAGACCATCGAACGCGGCCGGAAGATCGACACCCTCCTCACCCTGAAGCCGAGCGATCTGGGACACCGCCTCAACATCGCCTCTACGATGGGCTACCGCGAGCTTCTCGACTTCATCGAAGGGGAGCGGAAAAAAGGCTCGGATAAGGTGGTGTATTACGAAATCGAGCGGCACCAGCGCACATCTTATCCCTTCGCGGCATACATCCTTACGATCATTGCCGTGACGGTGGCCGGGCGTAAAGCGCGGGGCGGAATCGGGGCACATCTGGCCCTGGGGGTAGTGATTGCGATTTCGTACATCTTCGCGATGAAAGTCTCGACTGTAGCGGCCACCAATGCCGACCTGAATCCGCTGATAGCGGTGTGGATTCCCAATATCATCTACGGAGCCGTAGCGGTGTGGCTCTACACCCGCGCGCAAAAGTAAGCGCGGGCTGATTCCCGGCCGATCAAAGGGTCGATACGCGGTAAAAATCAACGGGTGCGAGGACGGGATTTCTTCCCTCGGGTGCTTCCGCAAAAATTCCGAATACCGCAGAGCCGCTGCCCGTCATGGCGGCGTACAAGGCCCCTTGCGCATAAAAAGCATCGCGAATGGCACGCAGTTCGGGAAATTCCGAAAAGGCTGCGGCCTCAAAGTCGTTCACGAGATGATCCTTCCACCCGGAGACAGGGATTTTGGTGACAATCTCAGCGGGTTCGGGGCCCGAGCTGTCCGGGCGAATTTTGTCGTAAGCCGGCCCCGTGGCGATGTGGAAGTCCTTGCGGGCCACGGCGAGGTGCATTCCCGAGAGGGGTACGTCGAGGGGGCTGAGAATTTCGCCGCGGCCTTCGGACTTGGCGGGTATATTTTTCACAAAAAAGGCGCAATCGGAGCCGAGCTCGGCTGCCTTGGCTTCGAGCTCACCGTCGGAACAGCCGAGTGAGAAGGCTTCGTTCAATCCCTTCAGGAAGAAAGTCCCGTCGGCAGAGCCGCCTCCGAGGCCGGCGCCGGCGGGTATGGCTTTGTGCAGGTAAATGTCGAGGGGCGGAATATCACGCTCTCGCCGCAGCAGGGCGAGCGCTTTGAGGCAGATATTGTCTGCGGGCGCTCCGGGCACCTTATTTCCCGAAAGGGAAAAAGAATCTTGCGCACCCGGGGGAGCAGGAACAAACTCCAGGGCATCGTGCAGCCCCTTCACGGGAAACATGACCGTACTGATGTCGCGGTATCCGTCGGGCCGCTTGCGAAGTACGCGCAGGCCGAGGTTGATCTTTGCGTTGGGAAAGAGAAGCACGGAGCAAAGATGCCGCTTTAGACGGGACGAGAAGCAAAAAAAGAGGCGAAATTGAAATAAACCGTACCTTTCGGGCCTCAAAAAACGATTGTATTATGCCCGTATTGCTGGAATTTGAAGAGTCGATCGGCGTGCTGAAAGAGCAGCTGGACAAAGCAAAAGAGCTGAACGAAAAAGGCGAGGTGGACATGTCCAAGTCCGTCAAGGACCTGGAAAAGAAAATCGAGCAGACCCGCGCCAAGCTTTACAAAAACCTCACTCCCTGGCAGCAGGTGCAGGTGTCGCGCCACCCGGAGCGGCCCTATACCCTGAGCTACATCGATGCGCTCACCGAGGGCACCTTCATCGAGCTCCACGGCGACCGCACGGTGAAAGACGACAAAGCCATGGTAGGCGGATTCGGTAAGATAGACGGTCAGTCAGTGATGTTCATCGGCCAGCAAAAAGGCATCAATACCAAGATGCGCCAATACCGAAACTTCGGGATGCCCAACCCCGAGGGATACCGCAAGGCGCTGCGGCTGATGAAACTCGCGGAGAAATTCAACAAGCCCGTAGTAACCCTGATCGACACCCCGGGCGCTTTTCCCGGATTGGAAGCCGAAGAGCGCGGGCAGGGCGAAGCCATCGCGCGAAACCTCTACGAAATGGCCAAGCTGCGCGTGCCCATCATCTGCATCATCATCGGTGAGGGTGCTTCGGGCGGAGCTTTGGGCATCGGTGTGGGCGACAAGGTATTCATGTTGGAGCACGCTTGGTATTCGGTGATTTCGCCGGAAAACTGCTCCACCATCCTCTGGAGAAACTGGGACCACAAGGTAGAAGCCGCGGAGGCGCTTAAGCTCACCTCCAAGGACATGCTGAAGAACAAATTGATCGACGGGATCATTAAGGAGCCCGTGGGCGGAGCACATACCGACCATGCCAAGACTTTTGCAGAAGTGAAAAAGACGATTCTGAAAGAGCTTCCGAAGCTGAAAGAGCTGACGCCCGAAAAACGTGCAGAGCTGCGCATCAAGAAGTTTGCCTCGATGGGGGTGACGAATTAACGGTTGTAGTCAAACCCCACCCAGAATATCGGGTTCGGGTAGGTTTCTTGCGAGATTACATTCCCGCCCTGATTGACCCGCAGCAGCGAAGCGCCTGACGAGAGAAAGAAGGTTTGCGAAAGCGCCTCGTAGTAAAGGGCATCCCCCGGTGCTTCGGGGAGCACCACAGCTGTGCCGCCCGTATTGTAATTGTACCGATACAAGGCCTGATCGGTGAGAAACCCGAAGATACCGTTGTCCATTTCCGCTACGTCGATCAGCGTTTCTGCGTCCCTTTGGAATACATCGGAAATGAATTGCGATTCGGAATTCATGATGCGCAGCTTGGCTCCGTTCGGATGGTTTTCCCAAAGGAATACCTCAAAGTCGTTGCGGCGGAACCCCCCCTTGACGGGTCCGACGGTTTCGAGCGAAGACATCAGCAATCCCGGGCGGGCGTATACAGAGAGAATTTGGTTGGGTTGAGCGATCGGGCTTTCATTCACATAGTAGCGGTCATTCACTGCAAAAACGGCAGAGGGGAGGTGATTCTGCTTGAGCGGAAAACCCGTAGCCGGCTGCGCCCGCTGATCAAAAGCGCGAAGCCTCGGGTCGCGCTGGAGCACAATAAATTCTTCAAACTCCCGGCTGTAGCTGAGTCCGAGAAAAAACGGCAGGGAGGCCGTGCCCAGTCCGGGCACACTGCTGAGCTTGGTAAAATTTGCCGTTTCGTAAAACTCGAGATCGCCGATTTCGCCTCCCGCTGCGGCGAGTATATTCTGCCGATAATTGAGCCCTGCACCGCGGCAGTCCATCGGCAGGCTGAGCCGCTCGACCGGCGTTTCCCCTTCACCCGACACGTAAAACCGGGCATTGTTCAGGGTACGTGTTCCTACCATAATACGCTGCAAGACGCGGGGTATGGCGGAGAGTTGGACCCTGCGGTAGGCCGAGCCCGTTTTTGAGCCGTCACTCGCCCGCACGGCGATGTAATGGATGCCCGAACTGCGCAGCGGATCGTCAATAATAAAAAAAGTACTGAAGTTAAACTCCGCTCCCGAAGCGGGGTAGGTGCGCTTATTTCCCACGGGGTTAAAATCTGCATCGGTAAGCTCCACAGACACCGACTCAATGCCCCGACCGTGGGTGACGCGCGCCTGAACGGGGACTGTATCTACAGAAAAAACGATGGCATTCTCCGAAGGTGCCTCAAAGAAAATTCGGGGAGAAGGGAGGTCGTCATCATCCGCACAGGAAAAAAACAACATAGCTCCCGCGCCCCACAGAAAGCTGAGCACAAGTCGGTTCACAATTGTTGAAAACGGATTTTGATAACTTTTCATATCCCACGGGCGGCTCGGGTTTCTGCAGGACGCGCTTCCTCGTATCTTTGAATCATGGAGAAAGAGATCCGCAACAACCCGGAAAAAAAACGCGCATCGCGCACCACATCATCTATACAGAACAATCAACTCGGGAAAATCCCTCCCCAAGCCGTCGATTTGGAGGAAGCCGTGCTCGGTGCATTGATGCTGGAGCGCGAGGCACTGAATGAGGTGATCGATATTTTGAAGCCGGAATCTTTCTACAAAGATGCACATCAAAAAATATTTGCGGCGATCCAGGGCATTTTTCAGCGCTCGGAACCGGTAGATATTCTCACGGTAACGGCCGAATTGCGCAGCTTGGGTGAGCTCGAAGTGGTGGGCGGCGCCTACTACATCAGCTACCTCACCAATCGGGTGGCCAGCTCGGCAAACATTCAGTACCACGCGCGAATCATTTCGCAAAAACATATTTTGCGTGAGCTGATCAGGATCTCTTCGCAGACCATCACCGAGGCCTATGAAGAGAGCACGGACGTATTTGAGCTGCTGGACAAAAGTGAGCAGGAGCTCTTCACCGTGGCGCAGGGAAATATCCGCAAGGAGTACGACGAGATGAGCGATGTGATCAAAATTGCCATTGAAAACATCGAGGCCGCCAAAAAAAATACGGACGGTGTAAGCGGCGTACCCACGGGTTTTCACGCATTGGATCGGGTCACTTCCGGCTGGCAAAAATCAGACATGGTGGTCATCGCCGCGCGGCCCGGTATGGGTAAAACAGCCTTCGTACTCTCTATGGCGCGAAATATGGCGGTGGATTTCAACATTCCCATCGCCGTTTTCTCACTTGAGATGGCTTCGGTGCAATTGGTGAACCGCCTCATTTCCGGGGAAACCGGCATCCGCGGGGAAAAACTGCGGAAAGGAAACCTCGAAGACCACGAGTTTACCCAGCTCCACACCCGCATCAAAAAATTGGCGAAAGCCCCGATCTATATCGACGATACGCCTTCGCTGTCCATCTTCGAATTGCGTGCAAAAGCCAGGCGATTGAAATCGAAGCACAACATCGCCTGCATCATCATCGACTACATCCAGCTGATGACGGGCGGCAGCGACAATAAAAACGGCAACCGAGAGCAAGAAATCAGTATGATCTCCCGTTCTATCAAGACGATTGCAAAAGAACTGGATATCCCGATCTTGGCCCTCTCGCAGCTGAGCCGTGCCGTGGAGACGCGGGGCGGTGATAAGCGCCCCATGCTCTCAGACCTTCGCGAGTCGGGCGCCATTGAGCAGGACGCGGACATTGTGTCCTTCATCTACCGTCCGGAATACTATGAGATTACCGAAGATGAGGACGGAAATTCGCTGGAGGGAATCGGGCAAATCATCATCGCCAAGCACCGCAACGGCGCGCTGGATACGGTGAGCTTGAAGTTTGAAAAAGAATTCGCTAAATTCGGGAACCTTGAAACAGACTTCGGGAGTATGGACGGCACGGGTTTTGAGCGTCAAGACCCGATACAGACCATCACGATGCAGTCGCGCATGAACGAAGACAATGACGATGATTTTTTCACGAAAGACAATGACGATGATGCCCCTTTCTGAGGTGGCCTTAAAGACCCTTTTCTCTGCTTTTTTTGCCCTGATGCTCGCCTTTTCGGCAAATGCGGCAAAAATTCTGATCTACATGGACGATGATCAGAAAAACCACCTGAAGGCATACGGGATTGCTTACTGGGTGCTGGAAAACGACATTGAGGTGAAATGGCTGCTCAACTACCGCGGAGGCAGCTTTATGATCGATCAGTACAAAGCCATCGAAGAGGAGTGCCGCATCCGGGGCGTGTCCTACAGCATTGTAGCAGACGTGCAGGCGGCATCCATCCTTCGGGAAATCGGTGATCCCGAGGTCAACATGGAAGTAGTGAAGCTGGAGAAAGCGCCGAAAATAGCCGTGTATTCCCCGAAATCAAAAATGCCCTGGGACGATGCCGTGCCCTTGGTGATGACTTACGCGGAAATCCCCTATGATGTGATCTACGATACGGAAATCATCAATATGGAGCTGCCCAAATACGACTGGCTCCACCTGCACCACGAAGATTTTACGGGGCAGTACGGAAAATTCTACCGAAGCTACAAGAATGCCAATTGGTATCAGCAGCAGGTGCGCGACATGGAGGCCCTGGCGGGATCGCTCGGATTTGACAAGGTGTCAAAACTCAAGCTGGCCGTGGCCCAACGGATCAAAGAGTACACGGCAGGGGGAGGATTTCTCTTCACCATGTGCTCGGGCACGGATACCTACGATATCGCCCTGGCCGCGCACAAAACCGACATCGCGGAGCGGATGTACGACGGCGATCCGGCCGACCCCGCCGCGCAGTCCAAGCTGGACTTCAGTCAGACCTTTGCCTTCAAAGATTTTTACCTGGAGCGGGATCCGCTGGTGTATGAATTTTCCTCCATCGACGGCACCGATATCCACAACAAAGTACCGCAGAGCCAAGATTTCTTCACGCTTTTCGAATTTTCCGCAAAGTGGGACATCGTGCCTACCATGCTCACGCAGAGCCACCGCAAAGTGGTGAAGGGCTTTATGGGGCAAACCACCAATTTCAAGAAGCAGTACATCAAAAGCGATGTGCTCATTCTCGGCGAGAGCAAAGCCCACGGCACGGTGAAGTATATCCACGGAACTTTCGGCGAAGGCCAATGGACCTTTTACGGCGGCCACGATCCCGAAGACTACCAGCACCGGGGGGGCGACCCGCCCACCGATCTCAACCTGCACCCGAACAGCCCGGGATATCGGTTAATCTTGAACAATGTGCTGTTTCCCGCCGCGAAGAAGAAGAAGCAGAAGAC
>PXBH01000110.1 GCA_003565555.1 Cryomorphaceae bacterium
CCGTCAGGGCGGGCCTGCCCGAACCGAACTCCATTCGGGGCGGGCCTTGGCAATCGCTTGACCTTTACTCAGTCCTTGTTTGCTTTTCAGCGGTCTTCGTGAGATCGCTATCGCTAAGTTTGGTCCTTTTGTGTCAAGACAAAAGGACGAAAAACTCCTTTGACGTGGTGGCTGTCGAATATCCGGTACCATCATAGCTTATTCACCCGGTGCAGTAAGGAAATCTCGTTGAGCGGTAGTATTTGAGAGTAAACAGGCTAAAATGCGGAATGCCGACATTCTCAAATTGAACCAGGGTATTATTGCAGGGATGATCACCCGAAATAATCAAGTAAAGAGATTTTAGCAATTGAATATCAATTGGTTATAAAAACTGCCGAGATGCTTTTCGGAAGAAAAAACAGTCATACGCGCAAGCGGCTGCCGGTTTTTCATCGCGGCTCCCCCGCCCATGCACATCTCGCTTCGCCTTTTTTGTTTCGGCCGTTTCAAATTCGCGCGCCGGAGCGAAAGGCCGGATGATTTTTCATTTTCTTAACCTGAAGGCGGTTGTTTTTCCGGTTTTCAAGTCATCTCTGATCAATACGATGTGAACGATCCCCTCGGGAAATTGGGGCAGCGACAAAAGAGGTGTGTTAATCCCGGGTTAAGTATAATTTGAGGTTAATTAATCCAACCTTAAATCGCAGATAACCCGGCCCGAACAGACATAGAATACTTTTGCCCGCAAGAATTGAGAGATGGATTATTTTATCAGAGCATTCTTCGTAATCATTTGTATGGCATCACTTTTCGGCCTCAAGGCCGCGGAGGTGAAAGGAGTGGTGCAGGACGATTTCACGCGAGAACCGCTCACCGGAGCCATGGTGGTAATCGCCGGTACACAAAAGCACAGCATTACGGGTCTGGACGGAAGCTACTCCATCGGCGGACTGGTCGACGGGGATTACGTGCTTGAGGTTTCGTTCATTTCTTTTGAGACGGTGCGCGCTCCGTTTTCCGTTAAAAACGGTCAAGATGTCAAGCTCAATATTCGCCTGAAAGAAGCCGCCCTCGACCTCGGAGAAGTTGAAATCGTGGGACGGTTGAGTTTGGACAACGAAGCTTCTGCGCGCGCCTCGGAAAAGAACGCAGACAATGTGATGAACGTCATTTCCTCGAAAAGCATCGAGGTATCCCCCGATATCACTGTCGCAAATGTGATTCAGCGTGTTTCGGGTCTTACCATAGAACGAAATGCCAACGGTGATGCACAGCACGCCATCGTGCGCGGGATGAACAAGCGGTACAACTATACCTTGGTCAACGGGATAAAAATCCCCTCGCCTGACAATGAGAACCGCTACGTTCCCCTCGACATCTTTCCCGCCGAACTCTTAGATCGATTGGTGGTGTCAAAAGCGCTCACTCCTTCGATGGAGGGGGACGCCATCGGCGGGGTGGTCGATCTGAGGATGAAGGACGCTCCCGCTAAGAAAATGATTCATGCAGGGTTGAGTACGGGGTTCAGCTCATTATTTCTCGAGCGGCCGTATGAGTATTTTGACAGAAATGCAGTGGATTTTTCCACTCCGATGGAGAATGCCGGTTCGGGGGCGCGTGCGGCAAGCATTGAGCATTTCTCTTCGCAGAATTACAATTTTGAAAACCGAGATTTGAGCGCCAATCCATTTGACGGGGGAGCGATGCCTCCCAATTTACTCGCCAACCTGGCATTGGGGAACAGATATATGGACGGAAGGCTCGGAGTGATCGTAGCCGGAAGTTATCAAAACACTTACCGAGGCGCCAACCGCACGGAATTCGGCGTGTCAGACAATACCTTCGGCAACCCGAACCCGCGTATCACGCGCTATCAGGAGCGCCTGTATTCTTCGCGACAAGAGCGCGGGGGCGTGCATGCCAAGGTCGATTTCGAACTCGACGAACGCAACCGCTTCAAGTGGTACAATATGTTTGTAAACCTGCAGAATGACGAAAGCCGTACCATTTGGGAAGACGGGCTCCGCGACGCGGGTCCGGAAAGAACGCTGGAATATAACTGGCGGGGACAAATCAACCGACAGCGCATTTACAACTCCACCCTTCAGGGGGAGCACCTGCTGTCTCGAAAGGTAAAAGCAGACTGGTCACTTGTGTACTCGCTGGCCACGCAAGAGCTTCCGGACAACGGCCAAATCATCACCGTGTCCAATTACGATACCCCGAACCGCGATCTCAGGTGGCTGGTACACGAAAACATCATCCGCATCTGGGAGCGCAATTCGGACAGAGATTATGCAGGTTACCTCAACTTCACATTCGATGTGAAGATTTGGGATCAGGAGGTGCTTCTGAAAACAGGAAGTCTTTATCGCTTGAAGGACAGAACCAACATGTTTGATCTCTACACCTTTAAGCCCAATCCGGGTGTGCAGGAGTACGTACCCTTTGAGACTGACTTTGCCGACTTGACTTGGCGCATTACCGGCGGAGCGGGCACACCCTCTCACGTGTTGAACTACGATAGCTACGAGAACATCTTTGCGCAGTACGGCGAATTTAAGTTCACCCGAGGTAAAACGCAGTACCTGGGAGGTGTGCGTGCAGAGCATACCGATCAGGGGTACTCCACGGCCAATGACAATATCCCCGACGGCGGTCAGCAATACTGGCGCTTGCTTCCCTCGCTCAGCATTAAGCATATGCCTACCTCAAAGGTAAACTTGAGGGCCTCGTATTTCCGTTCGCTTTCCAGGCCGAGCTTTTTGGAGATCATTCCTTACAGAAGGCCGGCTACCGAGGAGATTGTGCCTATGGGAGGTAACCCAAACCTCGTAGCCGTCGATGCGCACAACCTCGATGCACGGTTTGAGTATTTTCCCGCTCCGCTCGATCAGATCATGGTGGGTGTATTCTACAAGTTCATCAACAATCCGATCGAAAACGCAATTCTGCCCCCGACCGACCCCTCGTTTCCCGACTTTCTTCCGCCCGCTACCACCATGCTCCCGCTCAACCTGCAGGCTGCCGTAAACCGAGGTGTGGAAGTGGACTACGTGAAGTACTTCAATAAATTCGGTATTCGGGCGAACTACACCTTCACAGACTCGCGAATTGAGTCGGTGAAAAGAACGCGCACAGAGATCACTGCAGACAATGTTGACCAGCTCACCGCCCTTCAGCTCGAATCACTCGGAATAGGTGACAGCACCTTGCTGAACGTTTCACAAACGAGGCCGCTTCAAGGTCAGTCCGCACACGTGGCCAACTTCTCCCTGCTCTTTAAAGACCAGAAATCGGGCTGGAATATTCAGGCCTCGCTCGTGTACACGGGAGAGCACATTGCCGTGGTGTCGGCCGGCTTAGATACGGATTGGTGGGCGCGCGACATGATCATCTTCGACTTCTCGCTGGAAAAGAAATTCGGCAACTTCACCGCTTTCTGCAAGTTGGGGAACCTCTTGGACACTCCCTATGAGCTATACATCAAGCGGCCCCATATGTCATCGGTTCGCGCGAATGAGTTGCAGCCGAGAAGCGACCGGGAAACCCTTGTACGACAAGATCTCTACCGAAGAAACTACCTCTTCGGTGTCAAATACAACATCTGAACCTCTTATCAAACCCAAATACCAGTAAAATGAAAAATGTAAGCTTAATGGCTGCGGCCATCTTCGCAGGGTCACTCGCACTGACCTCCTGCAACAATGACGACGACGACAACGGAGGCACTACGCCCCCCGTTGACCAAGGAGACCTCTTCGGTGAGGTGACCGGTACCATTGAGGCCGGTGAATACCGAATCACGCAAGACATCATCATCCCCGAAGGTGAGACCCTTACCCTCGAGCCGGGCGTGATTCTTGCCTTCGACGGTGACGGACTCTCCCCCGAAACCAGCCCCGAAATCACAGTATTCGGAAGCTTGATCGCTGCCGGTACGGCTGATCAGCCTATCATGTTTACCGTGACCGAGGACAAGCGAAACCCCTCAAACGCCTATGAAGGTTTCTGGGGCGGAATTCAGGGGCAGACAACTGCCGAGGCCATCGTACTGCAGCACGCCATCGTGGAGTACTGCGGAGGCCCCGCCAGACAGTCCGACGCCTACGACGCGGGAGACCCGCGCTACTCTGTGCTTTTTCTCAATCCCGAGGGAACCTTTATTTTTGACCACAGCACCCTGCGCAATGTGGCCGATGACGGACTGCGTCCTCAGGGTGGCGGAAGGATAGCTATCCTTCACTCTACCTTCTACAATGTAGGTGAGACGGGCGGAGAGGGCATTAACTTCAAAGACGGTTCCACCGGCGATGTAGCCTACAACCTCTTTTACTCCGTGGCCACCAACGGAAGCAAGCCCGCAGGTGAAGGTGACGGTGTGCCCCAGACCCACATCAACAACTACAATAACACCTTTATCAACTGCGGTTTTCGCAGGGTGCAGGCCGGTCGCGGAGGATCGATCAACTACGAGCAAGGTGCACGGGGTGATGTGTACAACAACCTCATCGTAAATTGCCGTTTCGGAATTCGCTTCCGCGGAGATCGCCTCCCCGATATCGACAACATCCCTTACAACAACAACCACTACTACGCCTATGACGAGGTAGATCAGGACAACTTCTGGCCTACTACCGATGTCGATGAAGACGGCAACCGACTCACCGAAGAGCAAGATGCCGACATCATTCAGGTAGACCCCATGTTCGTGAACTACGACGTGTTGACCGACAAGATGACCAACCAGCTTGACGATTCTTGGGACTTTCACCTTCAGTCGGGTGCCCCCGGTGTAGGTGCCGGATTCACCGGGTTTTCTCCTTACCGCAGCACCCTCTCTGCCGGCGGGGTAACCGTGACCATCCCCGAGCCCTCTGATTTCATCGGAGCTTTCGGAGCCAATTGATTCGAATTTGAAACCTGCGCCCCCCGAGACATCGGGGGGCGCTTCATTTCTGTCGGTTATGAAAATTCTTGCAACCAAATACACCTTCGCACTGCTCACCGCGACAGTCGCGGCTGTATTCATCTCCTGCAGCAGTGACGATGACGGTGATACACCGGAGCCTCAGGCCACCGTATTTGACAACACCGGCTATCGCTACTCCGATGTGGGAACCGACGACGGATACACCCTGACTTATGAGAACCTTCAATCTCCGGAAGAAAACCAACTTGAGAGTTCTTCGGGAATTGTGGGCAGCCGTACGAATGATGCTTACGTAATTATTTGTGAAGGCGCGGGCAATCCCAATGTGCTCCATGTCTACAACAGGCAGGCAGAATTTGTCGGAAAAATTATAGTAGCAGGTGCTGAAAACGTAGATTGGCAAGATATTGCCGCGGGTCCAGGACCCGATGACGGAGCGCCCTACCTTTACATCGGTGACATCGGTGACCCCGGTGCGGTGCGCGATGTTCTGTCTATTTACCGGTTGCGCGAGCCGGACCTCTCAGCCCTTGAAGTGCCTTTTGAAATCAATGCCGGGGAGGTGGACAAAATTGACTTCACGGTCAATGCCAAAAGCGATTTCCAAACCCTCATGGTCGATCCCGAATCAAAAGACCTCATCGTGATGGGTACCATGCAGGCCATGACCTACCGGTTGCGCTTCCCTCAGAGTACCTCGGGAGTGACTGCCGCCGACTTCAAAGGCCACCACATGCTGCGGAGAGAAATCAAAGGGGGAGACATCTCACCCGATCGGCGCCACATCATTATCAAAGATGTCGGGGAAGTGTTTAAATGGGAAATTCCCGACGGCGATGACCCTGTGCGCGTCATGTTTGAAGATGTGCCCGTTAAGGTGCCCTACGTGGCTGAAATAGAAGGCGGCGCTTTGGGCTGGACATCGGACAGTCAAACCTATTTCACGATTACTGACACAGACATTAATGACAATGGCGTCCGCAGAGGGCAACCCATCTTACGGGGCTATACGCGAGATTGATGGAGTCATTGAATTTTGACCGCTCGGGCGCTGTGGGCCTCTTGATGCTCACAGCGTCCTTTTTTTGGTCCTGCAGCTCGGATGAATCCCCGCCCGATGATGTAGCGCCTCCGGTGTTTGAGGCCATGTATTCCCGATTCGATCCCGCTCCGAGTTCCCGGTTTTCCCTCGACGGCGCAGCCTTAATTGATCAACCTTTACAGGAAATCAGTGGCTTGGCTACGGGCCGGAAAAATCCCGAAGCCGTATATGCTATCGAAGATTCGGGAAACCGAAATGTGGTGTTCGTTTTCGATTCGTCGGGGGTTCTCCTGGGGGAAATCGTCTTGGCGGGAGCCACCAACCGCGATTGGGAAGACCTGGCCATCGGCCCGGGCCCTGATCCTGATGAAGTGTACATCTACGTGCCCGATTTCGGTGATAACAGTGCACGAAGAACCTTCGTGCGCATCTTTCGCTTCCCCGAGCCCGCCCTCAGGCTCGACACCGTTACGTCCGTATTTCAGCTTGTCATTTCCGATTTCGAAACCATCACCTACCGCTACCCCGACGGTCCTCGGGATGCGGAAACGCTGATGATCGATCCCGATACCAAGGACCTCATCGTCGTCACCAAGCGCGAGCCGCGCGTCCGCGTGTATCACCTCCCTTTTCCGCAAAGTACGGAAGCGGATGCCCTGTGCTATTTTCGGGGAGAACTGCCCTTCAGAACCATCGTTGCCGGCGACATCTCCCCTGACGGGAGCCAAATATTTATCAAAGATTACGGTGCCGTGTATTGGTGGGATACCGTGAACGACGGCGATCCGATTCGAACCATGTTTGAGATGATTCCGAGCACCGTAGCATACGTGCCCGAGGTACAGGGCGAATCGATTGCCGTGATGCGCGACGGCAAAGGGTATTTCACCATTACCGAGATTGAAACCACGGACGCTGATCCGCTCCTGTACCGATACAGAAAGGATTGATTGCGCGCACCCGCAACCCGTTCGGAGGCTTTGTCCCGAAAGCATATCTTTGCCGCAAATTTCAGCCAATATGTCACTGATCGATGAATTGAAATGGCGCGGACTCGTGCACGACACTACACCCGGCACGGGCGAGCAGCTCGAAAAGGAACGCACTGCGGGCTACGTGGGTTTTGACCCTACGGCCGATTCTCTTCACATCGGCAATCTGGTGCCCATCATGCTTCTGGTACACTTGCAACGCGCCGGGCACAAGCCGGTGGCCCTCGTAGGCGGTGCTACAGGCAGGGTGGGTGATCCTTCCGGAAAAACAGCAGAGCGACAGCTGCTCACCCCCGAAACCATCGAGCACAACCTGAGCTGCCAAAAAGCCCAGCTCGAGCGGTTCCTGAAATTCGGTGACGGTCCCACAGATGCCGTGGCGGTAAACAACTACGACTGGTTCAGGGAATTCAGCTTTCTCGATTTTATTCGTGACGTGGGCAAGCATATCACCATCAATTACATGATGTCCAAAGACTCGGTGAAGAACCGCCTCGAAACGGGGATGTCCTTTACCGAATTCACCTACCAGCTTATTCAGGGCTACGACTTCTACCACCTCAACAAGGAGATGAACGTAAAGCTCCAAATGGGTGGGAGCGATCAGTGGGGCAACATCACCACCGGGATCGAGCTCACCAGGCGCCTCGGCGGAGGTGATACCTTCGCACTCACCGCACCCCTGGTCAAAAAAGCCGACGGCTCCAAATTCGGGAAGTCAGAGGGCGGAAATGTGTGGCTCGATGCGGAGAAAACCAGCCCGTACAAGTTTTATCAATTTTGGCTCAATACTTCCGATGAGGACGTGATGAACTTCATCAAAGTCTTCTCCCTGAAATCGCGCGAAGCCATCGAGGGCCTTATCGACGAGCATGCCGAAGCGCCCCACCTGCGCACCCTGCAGCGTGCGTTGGCCGAAGAGCTCACCGCCCGCATCCACGGAGATGATGCCTTGGAGACCGCCGTGGAGGCGAGCCATATCCTTTTCGGAAAATCAACCGCCGAAAGCTTGCGCAAGCTCAGTGAGCGCGACTTTCTCGATATTTTTTCGGGCGTAGAGCAGGTGGAAGTACCGAAAGTTGACGTGGAAAACGGTGTGGAGCTCGTTGAGTTTTTGAGCGACAAAACCGGGTTCCTGGCCTCACGCGGAGAGGCGAGACGCGCTCTCAAAGAAAATTCGATCAGCATCAATAAGGAGAAGGTCGCCGATGGGATTTCGATTGACGCATCACATCTCATCAACGGTACCTACATCCTCCTGCAGCGCGGGAAGAAAAAGTATTTTATCGCGAAAGCGGTCTGAGATCGCGGCCGGCGATTTTTTTGCCCTTCTCTGTTCTCAGCGGCAATCGAACTCCTGACTTCCGCAATTTAACACCCGTCTTTTTGATCAGCTCAATACCCACCGTCTCCATTTAGCTTCTTATGCCGTGTCAAATGTGGTGTACAGCCTCATAGACGCGGAAGTGAGTAGAATTATCGGTGCGGCTGTCGCCGCGGGTTTGTTTCCACCTTATCTTGACATAAGGTGGAGCCAACTATGCGCAAGCGATCTCATCCCTACGGACTTGCTTCGCATCGTGAGGCCCTTAAAAAATCAACAATGACCGAATAACTCAAGGCTGTGCATCTTTTTCTCGAAATTTCAGGCTACGCTCGCTATCTCAAC
>PXBH01000025.1 GCA_003565555.1 Cryomorphaceae bacterium
CCCATCAATCCCGCTCCCGAATGTGAACCCGACTGCCCCGCACTCGGAGGTAACATCGGAGATTCCTGTGACGACGGTGATCCGCTTACGATCAATGATGTGATCACGGAAGACTGCCTCTGCGAAGGAGTTATTCCCGGTGCAGGTGTTGCCTGCGGAGATCCGTTGGAAATTTCGTCTTTGCCGTTTTCGGACGCTGACAACACAGCGAACTTCGATGATGTGTACAGCAACCTGGACATGCCTGAGGGCGTAACTTACCCCGACATTTCAACGGGATTTCAGTCCGCTTTCTACCTGAATGGCGACGAAGTAGTGTATTCTTACACGGCAAGCGAAGACCAAGGTCTCGAAATTTCACTCAGCGGTATCGACACGTGGGTAGGACTTTATGTATTCAGCGGTTGCCCGTTTACTGAGACCCTGGCCTACCACATCGAATCCGGCGGAGATACGCGAAACATTCAAGGCCTTCCCGTTTCTGCGGGTGAGACCATTTATATCGTGATCTCTACTAACCCCTTACCACAGAGTACGGCTTACACCCTGACTGTTGAGGAGTTCTTCTTCGACTGTCCCGCTTTGGAAGCCATGATCGGCGATCCTTGTGATGACGGTGACCCCACTACTTTTAACGATGTGGTTACAGAAGACTGCCTCTGTGAAGGTGTACCTGCTCCCGCAGGTGCGACCTGTGGCGCTCCGATTTCTGTCGGTTCATTACCGTTCACCGATGCTGACAACACCGAGAACTTCTTCAATACCTATTCAAGTACGGATGTTCCCGCAGGTGTTACATACCCCGACATCTCTAACGGAACGGGAAGCACCTTATACCTGAACGGAGACGACGTAGTGTACGAATACACCGCAGACTTCGACGGAGCATTGGAGATCAGCTTAGAAGGTACCGGCACCTGGGCGGGTCTTTGGATCTTTAAAGGATGTCCGTTTACCGAGACTTTGGCTTACGATGTTGTATCCACTGCCGGCTCGAGAAACATTCAGGGACTGCCTATCACTACAGGAGAAACCATTTACGTGGTGATTTCTACATGGCCTGCTCCTCAAACGACGCCTTACTCACTGACGATCGATGAATTCGTCTTTGATTGCCCCGCACTGGAAGCCAATATCGGTGATCCCTGCGACGACGGCGATCCCGATACCATCAATGACGTGGTGACTGAGGACTGTGTGTGCGCAGGGGTAACCCTCGGCGCCGGCGCTCAGTGTTCTGATCCCATTATTGTAGGAAGCTTGCCTTACAACGACAGCAACAATACGGCCAACTTCGGCAACTTCACTACCACCATGCCGACTACGACGACTTACCCCGCTCCCGTTTCTAACGGTACAGGTTCTGCTTCGTACATCTCCGGTCCGGAAGTAGTGTATGAGTACACCGTTGATTTTGACGGAGGACTTGATATCTCGCTTGCCAACGTGAGCGGCTGGGTAGGTCTGATGGCCTTTAAAGGTTGTCCTTTCGACGAGCGTCTTGCTTTCAGTACGGCTACCACGGGCGACACGAGAAGCATTGCGCCCATGCCCGTAGAAACAGGTGAGACCATCTACATTGTAGTGTCTACTTGGCTGACGCAAACGGCTTCGACAACTTACGACCTCACGATCGAGGAATTTGCTTTCGACTGCCCCGCACTCGAAGCCAACATCGGTGATCCCTGTGATGACGGAGACATTTTCACCGTAGGTACAACTGTAGATGCAGAATGTGAATGTACAGGCGGTACAGCCGTACCTGTCGGTGGTGCTTGCTTCAACCCGATCTTCGTATCATCGCTTCCGTTTACGGATACCGACAATACTGCGAACTTCCTGGATATATATTCAGCAGCAGACATGCCTGCGGGTGTAACTTTCCCGGAAAATTCGACCGGAGGTCAGTCAGCTTCTTACCTCAACGGTGATGATGCGGTGTATAGTTACATTCCCCCGTCAAACGGCGCAATTGACATCACCCTTTCTGACCACGGCACGTGGGCAGGTCTTTGGGTATTGAAAGGTTGCCCTGAGTTTGATGAGACCGTGGCTTACCACACCGGTTCTGACGGAAACGGCCGCTCGATCGAAGGCTTGCCTGTTGAAGGCGGACAGTTGTACTATATTGTGGTTTCGACTTTCCCGGCACCGCAGTCCATCGATTACACGCTGACCATCGACGAGGCAGAATTTGACTGCCCCAACCTGGAGGCGAACATCGGCAACAGCTGTGATGACGGCGACCCCGGAACTTTCGATGAAATCGTAACCGAAAACTGCGAATGTATCGGTACGCCTTATGACTGCCCCGCAGAGCAAGCCATGTTCGGTGATATCTGCGACTTCAACGGCGATCTGGGAATCATCGACGAAAACTGCGATTGCATCGAATTCGTATTCTTGGGTTGCACCAACGGTAGTCCGTTCGGCACCCGCAGTGTAGAATGTCAGGGAACAGACTCCGGTTTTGTTGAGATTACAGGTTCATGGGTTCAAGAATACAGCCCGCTGAACAATGTGCTCAACGGACAGGAATTCACTTTCTCTGCCACCAACCACACCGCCGGTAATATAGACGTATTCTACATTACCATCACAAATGAGACGGGTACGGAAGTACTTGCGGCAGGTGTTTCGCCCCTCAGCTATACAGCTACAAGCTCAGATAACCTTCGTTTTTACACACACGGAGACCCGACGTGCTTCGGTGAATTCACCGGAAGTGCTTCATCGCACACCCGTCGCGTAGACTGGGATTGTGCAAATGCTGCTTTCGACTGTCCGGGAGTCGGCAACTTCGGCGACAGCTGTGATGCCGATGGTGAAATCGGTGAGATTGATGAGAACTGTGACTGCGTGCCTGTTGTCTTTGAAGGATGCACCAACGGTTCCTTGTTCGGAACCATTACCACGCTGATTTGTGACTCGATTAACGGCTCTGTTACAGGAGCATGGGTAAACGAGTACTCAAACGTACCGGTAGAAGAAGGCACCATTTACACCTTCTATACCAGTGAAAATGCGAATATTGACAACTTCTTCATCACAATTGCGGATGAATCGGACAATGTTCTCGCATTCGGTGTGGACACCGTGGTTTGGACTTCTGACATAGACGGAACTGTACGCTTCTACACCCACGGATCACCTGACTGTGCCGGAGACGTGACCGGATCCTTGTCCTCTCACACAAAGTTTGTAGATGCCGAATGTGCCCCTGTCGGTTGCCAAGCTGACGGAGGTACACTGACAGCGCTCGGACCTGTAAGCTTCTGTGTAGGAACCGGCCAAACGCAGCAAGTATTCGTGCAGCTCAGCGGAGCTGTTGGAGAATTCGGTCGCTACGGTCTTTTGGACACAGACAACAACGTGATCGGCGTTCGAACAGGAAACGGAAACTTCCAGTTGGATACCCTTCCTCCCGGACAGTACCGTATCCGTCACCTGCGCTTCGAAGCAGATGTTGATGCTGCATTGCTCGGTTCACTGACCAATGCTTCTCAGCTGGCAAACGTTGAAGGATGCTGGGCTTCGTCCAACACCCTCAACATCTTCCTCAGCGAGGAGCCCGACGGCGGAACACTGACGGCTACATCGCCGACTACAGTGTGTGAAGCTTCAGGTTCAGTGACAAGCATCACGACCAGCTTGACCGGTGCTTCCGGAAATTCAAGTCGATTCTTCCTGGTGAATGTTTCAGCTGCAGGTAACCCTGTAATAGCGAACAACTCTTCAGGTAACTTCAACTTGAATCCCTACAGCACGGGCACGTACCAAGTACGTCACCTCTCCTACCAGCAAGGTGTGGACGTGACCAACGTGAACTCTGCTTCTGACCTCCAGGGATGCTTCGACATCTCTAACGGTGTGACGGTACAGATTGTAAGCTGCGCCTCTGCTCAGCTGGAATCTACGCCCAACCCCACCGCAGGTCAGTCATTCGTGACTTTCACCAACCCGCGTGAGGAAATGGCTACACTCGAAGTGTACGACATGAGCGGACGTCTGGTGAGCACACTCTTCCGTCAGACCACAGCGGCTGACCAAGAGTACCGTCTCGAATTTGACGGACAAGGTCTTCCCAACGGAGTATACCTCTACAGGTTGACTACGCCTACCGAAGTGATCGTGGACAAATTCATGATTGCCAAGTAAGCGAGGTTTAATTTCGATTACCCCTGAGCCCCCCGTGCCTTGCACGGGGGGCTCTTTTTTTATCCGCTAAAGTGCTTACTTTCGCAGTCCATCCTCAACCTGTTTCATGGCCCACATTGTTCCGTTCAAAGCTGTAAGGCCCCCGGCCCATATGGCACATCTGGTCGCTTCACGTTCGTTTGTGACCTACAAACCGGCCGATCTGAAGCGCAAGCTCAGCGAAAACCCATTCACCTTTATCCACATCATCAATCCCGAATTCGGGCAGCCCGTGAAGACCCGACCGAATTCTGACAGGAGATTCGAAAAGGTCAAAACACGGTATGAGGAGTTTTGCAATGCCGGGATATTGGTACAAGACCCGGCCCCCGCCTTTTATGTATACCGACAAGACACGGCAGAGGCGTCATTTACGGGTATTATTTGCGGTGTAGCGGTACAAGAGTACCTTACCGGAAAGATCAAAATTCACGAGCACACCATTACCGAGCGGGAGGAGACCTTTTGCCGCTACTTGGATATATGCGGCTTTAATGCGGAGCCCGTGCTCCTCACCTTTCGGGAAAATACGGCTGAAGTCAGTGCGCTGACCGCCTCTGTGAGTGCCCTCCGGCCCGATTATGACTTTTCAACAACAGATGCACACCGGCACCGGCTATGGCCCGTTACCGATCCGAAAGCAGTGCGCAAAATACAGGCATCTTTTTCTAAAATCAGCGACTTATACATAGCAGACGGCCACCACCGCAGTGCCAGCAGTGCTTTGCTCAGCCGAAAAAGAGCAGCGCGGACATCCGGACATCGGTCATCCTCGGCCGACTTCATCTTGGCTATGCTGATTCCCGCCGACCAACTATTAATCAAACCTTTTCACCGGCTGATTTGCTGCCCTGAGTTTTGTGATGAGGAACAGCTCCTGCACAATTTGCGCGAAGATTTTCATGTCATCGGTCAGAAACAGGCTGTCGTTCCCGAGGATAAACGCACCTGGGGGCTCAGGGTAAAATCGGGCTGGTACAGGCTGACCCTCAAAAATCCTTTTCACGGCGTAAAAGCTTCAGAAAAACTGGATGCGGTCATTTTCACCAAGAAAATTCTCGAGCCGCAATTCGGTATTACCGATCAAAAAACTGACCGCAGATTGCAATTCATCCCCGGCACTGCTGATATTAAAAAATACGAGGATGCCATAGACTCCGGAAAGTGTACGGCGCTCTTTACCCTTTGCAAAGTGGATCCCGATGAGTTGTTCGATGTGGCCGATGCGGGTGAAATTATGCCGCCTAAGAGCACTTGGATCGCCCCGAAACTACGAAGCGGGTTGACCGTTATGTCCCTCGACTGACGGGGCGCGCCATACCGTGAGCATCCGATCATCGCCCGCTGCCGTAAGGTATTTGCCCCGCTCTGAAAAGCATACGGCATTTACCGATCTGACAGGCCCTTGATCCTTTGGTCTTTCCAACCGCACAGGGCGCTTTATATCCGTAAGGCTCCAAACCTTGCACGTCTTGTCGCGGCTGCCCCCCGCAAAAACTTCCGGCTGATCGGGATGCACAGAGAGCGAATACACGGCAAAATTATATGCCGGGACAGCATCTGTCTGCACAGGTCGGTCAGGGGTAAATTTCCAAAACCTCAAATGGGCATCACGTCCGCCGGTTACCAGGGTATCTGCATGGAGGAAGGCAGCGGAATACATGCCCCCGTCGTGTGCCTTTACGGAAAAGACTTCGTTAAAATAAGCCGTATCAAACACCCTTAAGAATCCGTCGCTGCCTCCCACTACCGCATGTTTTCCGCCCGGAGCGATCACAATGCAGCGCAGCTTTTGGGCGGAAACGGGTATGGTATGGAGGTGCCTGAAATCTCTGCTGTCGGTTATAGCCAGATTACCCTCGCCTCCCGCCGAGAGGATCAGCTGCTCATTTTGAATTTCAGCGAGCGCAAATACCCCGGTTGTGTGGTATTTAAGGTGACGAACTTCCTTCTTGGACTCGAGATCAATGACGTGAATTCCCCCCTTGTGCTGCCCGATCAAGAGCCGATCACCCGACGGCAAAACGGAGAAGACAGGGCTGTCGGTTTTAACAGAAAAAGGAAGGGGCTCTCCCGCTTCCAAATCCCACTTGGCCACTACTCCGTCCGAACTTCCCGAATAGATGCAATACGGCTCCCCCGATTGCACCAAAGTGTACACGGGCCCCGCATGCCCGCGCAGGAAACGATGGAAATTATAGTTCACAGGGCAAAGATAGAAAAGCACAGGCTTTCCCCGAATACCACCTCCTCACCTGCAAATCAAACAAATAATTCGATAAACGAAAAATTCGGGCGATGTACTTGCATTTTTTTAAATGTAATAGTGTATATTGCACACTTACCAAATCATTCACCAAAAACCACAACAATGAAATCTCTACTGTTCACCGCAGGGTTGCTTTTCGGCATATTTTCCCTGCACGCGCAATCCACGGATCTCACATTCCGTGTAGACATGTCAGAATTCGGAGGCACCATCGATGCGTCCGGTATGCACCTCGCGGGCAATTTCCCTACCGATACCTGGACGCCTGCCGCCCGCCCCATGACAGATGAGGGTGACGGAATCTGGTCATACACCGAAACCCTTGAGGCCGGCTACGCATTGGAGTACAAATTCGTCCTCGGCAATGACTGGTCTTTCGGAGACGAAGGCATGGGCGGTCAGCCCTGTGCGGCTCCGGGAACCACCAACCGGGCACTCACCGTGCCCGCGGAAGAAACCGTTCTGCCCGCGGTATGCTGGAATTCTTGCAATCCCTGTGATTTTCAGGCAGCCACTTCCGAAATCACCTTTCAGGTGGATATGAGTCTCGAAACCATTGATTTTGAAAACGGCGGAGTAAGCCTCGCAGGCAGCTTCAACGGTTTCGGAAAGGAGCCCATGGTTGACCAAGGCGACGGACTCTACAGCGTAACCCTATCACTGGAGCAGGGAACCGTCATTCAATACAAATTTCGCAACGGCGACGGCTTCGAGTCGCCTTCAGGTGCCTGTGCAGCCGGTGATTTCGGAAACCGCTTGCTCGAAATTCCCACTGCAGACTTTACGCTTGCCCCGGTATGCTACTCATCTTGTGAGGCTTGTGTAGCGCCGGGGGATGATTTTAACGTAACCTTCCGCACGGATGCCTCTCAAATCGAGGCTGACAGCGCGGGCCTTTATATTGCCGGTACATTTAACGGATTCTCGCCCGAACCCATGACAGATGAGGGTGACGGCATTTGGAGCGCAACCTATGAGGTGTCCGAGGGCAGCACGGTTTTGTGGAAATTCCTGAACGGTGAAACCTTTGACGGAGCAGAATCGGTGCCCGGTGCATGCGGCCAAGACGACGGTTTCGGAGGAAACAACAGAGACCTCATCGGCCCGAGCGAAGATACCGTGCTGGATGTGGTTTGCTTCGGATCATGCGAAGCCTGCACCGAACCCGGTATACTTTACGATGTGACCTTTCGGGTGGATGCATCCGAAATTGAGGCAGATGAAGCCGGTATCTTCATTGCCGGGACGTTTAACGGTTTTACCCCGACAGCAATGAATGATGACGGCGCAGGACTTTACTCCTTCACCGCCGCCGTAGAGGAAGGTTCGGAGGTGCTGTGGAAATACCTCAACGGGGACAGCTTTGACGGGGCGGAGTCTGTGCCCGAAGAATGCGGAAGTGATGACGGTTTCGGCGGATTTAACCGCGTGCTGACCGGACCCGCTGAGGACACCGTGCTCGACGTCGTTTGCTTCGGCAGCTGCAGTGCAGAATGTATCTCCACCGAGTGCCTCGCCGACGGCGGCACCTTGACCGCACTCTCGCCCGTGAGCGTATGTGTGGGCACGGGAGAACCGCAGGGCGTAAACATTCAGCTCTCCGGCGCCGTGGGTCAGTTCGGGCGCTACGGCCTCTTGGACACCGACAACAATGTGCTCGACGTACGCGCAGGCAATGCCAACTTTAACCTGGACGTGTATCCTCCCGGTCAGTACCGCATACGCCACCTGCGCTATGAGGCCGATGTGGATGCCGCACAGCTCGCATCGCTCACCAATGCATCGCAACTCGCCGGAGTAGAAGGCTGCTGGGCATCTTCGAATACCGTCAATGTATTCCTCAGCACCGAACCCGAAGGAGGCACACTGACCGCTACCTCGCCCACTACCGTGTGCGCGGCATCGGGCAGCCAAACCGTGATCACCACGGAGCTGACGGGCGCTTCAGGATTCGGCAGCCGGTTCTTCCTGGTGAACCTCTCCGCTCCCGG
>PXBH01000174.1 GCA_003565555.1 Cryomorphaceae bacterium
TTCTCCGCTGGAAGAAGCAGCTCCTCTCCTACACCGCCGGGTTCGAAAAAGGCGACTACGTGGGCGAGATCGTCGAGAAAACCGAGCGCGCGGCGCGGCGGATCAACAACATCAACAGCTTCACCAACCTGCACGCCGAGTTGGGGGCGCTCTACCGCAAAAGCGGGTACATCCGCAACGCCGAGGAGCACGCCCGCATCCGCGAGATTTTCAGCGCCCGGGTGCCCGAGGTCCGCACTGACGACCTCTCCGTGCGGGAGCGCATCCACCTGTACCGCCTCTACATCGGGTACCACTTTTTCGCACAGGAATTTGCCGAAGGGCTGGCTTACGCGAAAAAATGGACGGCCCTCTTTGCAGGCCGCGAAGACCTGCAGCGGTCAAATCCCGAGGACTACATCGCCGGGCTCAACAACCTGCTGATCGCGCAAAACAAATGCGGCCTCACCGCCGATTTTGCGGAAAGCAAACGCACCCTGCGCCGCTACAGCCGCGCTGCCGGCCCCGGGCTCAACCCCCACCTCGGCCTCAAGCTGCGCAAGTACACCACCGTCCACGAATTCAACGGCCTCTTTATGACCGGTGATTTCGACCGCGGCGTGGCCCTCTTCGAACGCCTGGCCCCCGGCCTCGACGGATTTCTGCAGCAGCTCGACCCCCACTCGCGCGTCATCCTGCACTACAAGTCGGCCTGCCTCTACTTCGCCAACGGCGATTACGGCAAGTGCATCGCGCGTCTCCACCGCATTTTCAATATGAAGGAGGCCGACCTCCGCGAAGACATCCACGCCTTTGCCCGCGTCCTCCACCTGATCGCCCACTACGAAGCCGGCCACACGGACGCCATCCCCTACCACCTCCGCTCCGCCTACCGCTTCCTCCTTCAAAAACAGGAACTCCGCGATTACCAAAAACTCCTCCTCACCTTCATGCGCCGCCTCGGCGCAGGACCGAGCGGTTTGCGCAAGGGCGAACGGCGCCTGGGCGAAATGAATTCGCCCGAGCCCGAGCCCGATTCGCCAAAGCACGGTTCGCCCGCGAACGGGGCGCCTGCCCCTACTGACCGGCATTTTCGCGACCTCCGCGCCGCCATGCTCCGCCTGCGCGAAAATCCATATGAGGCCCGCGCCTTCGTCTACTTCGACATCATCGCCTGGCTCGACACCCACCTCGAGGGGAAAACCATGCAGGAGGTGGTACAGGGGCGGGTTGATGCGGAGGTGCGGTGAGGGTGAATTTCATTCGCCCTTAACGCACCTGCTTGTCCCATTTCGCGGGATTTTCCCTGATATAATTGGATATGTTATGGTATGCCCGTTCGTCGCGGATGATTTGGTCGTGGTAATTGCGTTGCCACAATTTTCCCATTTTTCGATTTTCGGATTTATATATCTCCAAACAACCTCTGGTAACCAATGATTTATATGCCCCCACAATGTCCCCCAACCTTGGGGACATGGTGGGGGCAACCTTTACGGTTGCCCCGGTTGCCCGGTCACGGGCAACCGCAAGGGTTGCCCCTCCGGTCAATCCGGTCAATGAAATGATACCGTGTATGTGATCGGGCATGATCACAAATTCGTCCAATTCCATGTGCGGAAACCTCTCGGTCAAATTGATCCATTCTTCGTGTGCAATTTGACCGCATACGTTTAAATGCATCACACCGTCTTCGATCTCACCGAAACGGTGCACCTTATTTTGACAACAAACGGTCACAAAATACAACCCCTCCCTGCTGTAATCATACCCCTTCATCCGCATGGATTTTCGGTTGGATTTGCGTGGATCGTAAACCATGGCGTGTTTTTTTTGCATGGGACACTGCGGTTTGAGGCGAATGCAATGCTCGATTAGTAAGGCCAAATGCAATTCGTTACCGATTAAAATCGGGGTCGAACTTTCGCGGCTCTTTGATTAAATGTTTGCGGACGAGGAAATACACAATGGGGCCGAGGATGGGAAATACGAGGACGCCTATGATGCAAATCAGCTTCATCATGGGTTCGCCGAAATTGGTACCGATGATGTTTATCACGGCCCACAACCACAGTGCGGCGGTGATGACGAAAAAGACAATGACAAGGGGAAGGCTTATCATAACAGGTTTTTTTGACCGAACCTCATTTCGAATGGCCGGGCGAGTATATTTCAAATATCGAAAAAAATTCGAACACGACCCGATCCAAGCCATTCGGATTCAGGGAGTGATTTACGAGCGCTATCGCCTGCCGGAATGACCCGCCTACCGGGTTATGCATCCCTCCTCGCCTCCGGCTTCTTTACCAAATAATAGCCCACAGACAGCGCCGGGAGCACCGCCGCAATTCCGATATTGCTCATCCCGTCGGCATGGCAGATATCGAGCACGAGGATCTTCCGCACATGGCGATAAGGCCGATGAGGAGTATGCTTTGCACCCTGATGCTGTGCTCTTTGACATACCCGTCAAAGGTTTCAATCAGCTCAATCGAGATGAGGGTGTTAAAGAAAACGGGGAGCACATTTCTCGTTTGCTCCCGGGTGATCAAAAGCTGCGGGTGGCCGTGTGGCGTGATCAGCACCTTGCCGAATTGGCATACAAACTACACCACTTCCACGGCCATGTAGCACATGATGATTTCGGAAAGGATATAGAAGACCAACCGCTCAAACTTCTTTTGCACCCCGCTGCTCACAACCCGATGAATTTAAAGGGTTCGGCGGCAGGGCCGAATACTGTTCACCACCCTCCGCCGAGGGCCGTCCACAGCTTCACATAGGCCGTGAGCAATTCCCTGCGTACGCCGGCGTAGTTCAATTCCGATTCAAAAGCCTGACGCTGCGACTCGAGAAATTCGAGGTAGCTCGTCACACCGCGGTCGTAGCGCTCGCCGCTCAGGTACTGGGCATTGAGTGAAGCATCGAGGCGCTGCTTACGGGCAGTGAGCTCCTCCTTGAGGGTGCTGATTTCCACCAAGGCATCCTCCACGGAGCGGAAGGCGTCGAGCACGGTGCGCTCATAGACGAGTTCGGCCTGGCGGCGGCGGCTCTCCTCAATGTCCACTGCGCGCTGCAGGCGCCCGAAGTTGAAGAGGGGCCCTAAGATCGAAGCACCCGCATTCCAGGCCAACGGTCCGTCGGTCAGGGTGCTCAGGTCATTGCTTGCGAGGCCGAGGAGTCCCGTGAGGCTGATGCTCGGCAAACGGTTGGCTTTGGCTGCGCCTACGAGAGCATTTTGGGCAATGAGGTTTTGCTCGGCGGCGGTAATGTCGGGGCGGCGCAGGAGAAGCTCGCTGGGCAGCCCGGGAGGAATCACAACAGCCGTATCCTGAGCCATGAGTCCGAGATCTAGGTCAATGCGCCGCGGATTGCTGCCGGTAAGCACGCTGATGCGGTGCTCCGTTTGGGCGATGAGGCGCTTCCAGAGGGGAACCGTTTCAGCGGCCACCGCCCGCTTGATCTGTGCTTGATTCACGTCGATTTCGGCCACGATGCCCCGGGCATAGCGCTGCTCAATGAGCTGAAGGGTGCTGTCGCGCAGGGCCAGGTTACGCTCGCTGATCTCGAGGCGCATGTGGTACTCCAGCAGCAAAAAATATTGCGTGGCCACGGCGCCCATCAGACTGAGGCGGGTGGCGCGGTAGCCTTCCTCGCTCTGCACAATGCGGGCTCGGGCGGCCTCATTGAGCCGGCGAAACTTGCCCCAAAAGTCGATTTCCCAATTGGCGAAAGCCCCGGTATAAAACAGGTTTTGCGTTTCGGGCAGCAGCAGGCCCTGAAAATTGCCTCTTGTGGCACCGCCTTCTACCCCGATGGTGGGCAGCATGGCCGCACGTTGGGCCACAAAACCGTCTTGCGCCTGCACAATAGCCTCAGCGGCGATGAGCAGGTCCTGGTTGTAATTCAGCGTTTGAGTGATCAAGGTGTCGAGTACGGGATCGCCGAATAGGGCAAACCACTCGTAATCAGCAATTCCTTCACGGCTCAGGGTATCGGTGCTCACCGCAAATTCATTCGGGATCACGGCCTCCTCTTCAAAGTAGAAGGCCTCAGGCACCTGAATTTCGGTACCGCGGTAATTTTTCCCGGCTTTGCAGCCAAATATCAGCAGGGCAGGAAGCAGTAGGATCAAGCTGCTTTTACTCATGGTCCGGTGTATTTTCGGGTTCGGCACCAATGGTTTTGCGGGACTTTTCGTAGCCCGCCATTTTGCCGATAAGGACAAAAAGCATGGGGTACATAAATACCCCGATGGCCGTGGCTACGCCCATGCCGCCCAAGAGGGCCACGCCCATGACCTTGCGGGCTTCGGCGCCTGCACCGCTCGCGAGCAGCAATGGCAAGATGCCGAGAAGAAAGGCGAACGTGGTCATCAGAATGGGCCTGAAGCGCAACTTGGCAGCATCCACGGCCGCATCGAAGAGGCTGTGACCTTCGTCAAATTTGATTTTGGCAAACTCCACAATGAGGATGGCATTCTTCGCAGCCATCGCGATGAGCATCACGAGCGATATTTGCGCAAAGATGTTGGTGAGGTAGCTTTCGCTGAAAAAGCGGAAAATCCACAGAAATCCGAAAGCGCCCATCAGAGCAAAAGGCGTACCCAGAAGGATGGCCAGGGGCATGCTCCAACTTTCATACTGGGCTGCGAGGATCAGAAATACGAAGAAAAGGGAAAACATAAATACCACGCCGATTTGTCCGCCGGCTTTCTTTTCCTGAAAACTCATCCCGTTGAAGCTGTAGGTCATATCGGCGGGAAGTGTCTCAGCAGCCACTTCTTCGAGGGCGGTCAGGGCCTGGGCCGAACTGTAGCCCGATGCAGGAGCACCGGTCACCTCAGCGGCGCGCAGCATATTAAACCGAAAGGTGAAATCCGGACCAAAATCGGGTTCCACCTCCACAAAGGTGGCGAGGGGTACCGATACACCTTGGCGGTTTTGGACGTAGAAGAGCTCCAGCCCTTTTTCACTTTGGCGGTAGGCCGGTTCGGCCTGGACAAAAGCCTTGTACTGCCTCCCGAATTTACTGAAGTCGTTGACATAAGCGCCGCCCAGAAAAGCTGCGAAGGTGGTGTATACATCGCTGAGGGCCACATCGGCTTTCAGCACTTTATCGGCATTGAGCTTCATGCGGCGCTGAGGTACAGCCGCCTGAAAAGTAGTAATGGCCGAGGCGATCTCGGGTCTTTCCTCCGCTGCGGCGATAAAACGATAGGTCTGCTCGGCGAGGTATGCGGGCGACTGCCCGGTGCGGTCCTGCACCATCAGGCTGAATCCCGAGCCGTTGCCGAGTCCGGGTATGGCCGGCGGGCCGAATGCGAAAGCCTGTGCTTCAGGGATCTCACGGCTCAGCATGCCGTTGGTCTGTACAATGAGCTCATTTGCCGTAAAGGCCCGCTCATCCCAGTTTTTGAGTTTTACGAAAAGTACGGCATTGTTGGGAATCATGGCACCCGAGAGCAGGCTGTACCCGGCCACGGCGGTGACAAACTCGACGTTTTCATCGGCCATCAGATTGGCTTCGATGCGGGCGGTCACGGCATCGGTGCGCTGGAGAGAGGCTGCATTGGGCAGCTGCACATTGACGAAGTAGTAACCTTGGTCTTCCTCGGGCAGGAAGCCGCCCGGCACGAGTTTTCCGAAAATTCCGGCGGCCACCACGGTGATGATCAGGTAGAGTACGCCGCGCCCCATTTTGCCGGCAAGGCGGGCTGTACCCTTGCCGTAGCTTCCGGTGGCTTTGTCAAAACCCCGGTTGAAGGTCCCGAAAAACCTGCCGAGCACACCCCGTGAAGGTTCGGGTTTTTTCATGAGCAAGGAGCAGAGCGCGGGGCTGAGGCTAAGGGCATTGATCGATGAAAACACCACCGATACGGCGATGGTGATGGCAAATTGTTGGTACAGACTGCCGGTGATGCCGGCCATGGCCGCTACGGGGACAAACACGGCCACCATCACCAGCGTAGTAGCGATGATGGGCCCGGTTACTTCGCGCATGGCTTCAGAGGTGGCGGCCTTGGGGCTCATGCCTTTTTCGATGTTTACCTGCACGGCTTCCACCACCACGATGGCATCGTCGACCACAATGCCTATGGCCAGCACGAGCCCGAGGAGCGAGAGGCTGTTGATGGTAAAACCAAGGGCGGGAAAAAACATAAAAGCGGCGATGAGCGACACCGGAATGGCGAGGGTGGGGATGAGGGTGGCGCGCCAGTCCTGAATAAACAGGAACACCACGAGGATCACGAGAATGAGGGCGATGATCAGCGTTTCGATAATCTCGTCGATGCCTGCCATGATGGGTTCTGTGGCATCGAGCGACACCTCATAGCGGAGGTCTTCGGGAAAGTTAGCGGCGATGCGGTCCATGGCATCGGTTACCTCTTCGGCGAGGGCTACCGCATTGGTCCCGGGAGATTGGTAAATGGCAATCGCAGCGGCCTCTTTGCCGTTGGTGCGGGTGAAGGCATCGTAACTCTCCGTGCCGAGGCGTATCTCGGCCACATCGCGCAGATGTACGCGGCTGCCGTCGGGGAATGAGCGGATGACGATATCACCGAATTCCTCCTCGCTCACGAGCTGCTCGGGAAGGCGAACTGTGTAAGTGAATTCTGTACCGGGCGGTGCCGGCTCAGCGCCGAATTTGCCGCCGGGCGCCACCACATTTTGTTGTCGGACGGCGTTCACAATTTCGGGAATGCTGATGCCCATCTTGGCCAGCAGATCGGGTTTCACCCAAATCCGCATGGAGTAATCGCTGGAGCCGAGCACCTGCACGCGGCCTACGCCCTTGATGCGCGCCAGCTCATCCTGTATGTTGATGATGGAGTAATTGCCTATCCACTCGCGGTCGTAGCTGCCTTCCGGGGAGGTGACGGCGAGAATCATCAGGATGCTCGACATGGCTTTTTGGGTGGTCACTCCGATGAGCTTCACCTCTTCGGGAAGCTTGGGTGTGGCTGTGGCCACGCGGGTTTGGGTGAATACCGTGTTCATGTCGGGATCGGTGCCGAGATCGAAGGTGATCTCGAGGCTCATGCTCCCGTCGTTGGCATTGACGGACTTCATGTAGAGCATGTTCTCCACGCCGTTCACTTTTTGCTCGATGGGGGTGGCTACCGAAGACTCCACATTGTTGGCACTCGCCCCTTGAAATGCAGTGCTCACGCGCACCATGGGCGGGGTAATGTCGGGATACTGCTCCACGGCGAGGCCGAGTATGCTCACTCCTCCGATGATCACCATAAAGATGGCGATCACGATGGCCACGATGGGCCGCTTGACGAAAAATACGTCTTCTTTGGGCTGTTCTGCGCTCATTCCGCGGGGCTTTGCGACTTGAATTCCACCTCTATCGCTTCCACTGCGCCGCCCTTTCCGGCTTTTTGCAGGCCTTCGAAGATGACGCGATCGCCGGCTGTGAGGCCTTCATTTACAATAAAGTAATCACGATGGGGAGGGCCGAGCACCACGGGAACCCGCTCGGCATTGCCGTCCGCATTTACCCGCATCACACTGAAATTGCCCTGCACCTCGGTCACACAGCGCTGGGGCACGAGCAGGGCCTCGGGAAGGGTGCGCACCGCTACGCGCACACGTGCGAATTGGCCCGGGCGAATGAGCCGCTCCGGATTGGGAAAGATGGCCGATATGAGGATAGCTCCTGTGGCTGCATCCACTTCGCGGTTCACGAAGTCGATTTTCCCCTTTTCGGGAAAAACCTTGCCATCGGCCAGCAAGAGTTTGAGCGGCATGGGGGCCTCTGCGCCGCCGCGTTCTTTTTGTTCGTTCACAAACTGCAGGTAGTCGCGTTCGGTGAGGAAGAACTCCACACGCAGAGAGTCGATGGACGACACGGTATTGAGAATAACCGGATTCGGTGCGCGGCCCACAAACTCGCCCTCGCGGGCCAGGGTTTTTCCGATGATGCCGTCCGTCGGAGACTTTACCGTAGCATAGCCCAGCCTGATTTCCGCCAGACGCACACCCGCTCGGGCAGCTTCAAGCATGGCCTCGGCCGCACCTTTTTCGGCTTTGGCCGCATCGAGGTCTCTTTGGCTTACAGCATTGATTTCTGCCAGCGGTGCGATGCGCTCCAAGTCGCTGTTCGCCTTTTCCAAGCGCACACCGGCACCGGCCAGTTCACTGCGCGAACGGTTAAGCTGCTCCTGTTGCGGATCGGGATCTATGTCGTAGAGGGGGGCTCCTTTTTTCACAAAACTGCCCTCGCGGAACCTGACTTTCATCAAAAATCCTTCTGAGCGCGCCCGCACGGGAATGTCGCGGTAGCCGTACACCTGCCCCACAAAATCCTTTTCCAAAGTAACCGATTCGCTTTGAACGCTGACCACCTTGACCTGCGGCAGGGGCGGCGGGGCGGTATCGCCCGTATCCCCGCAGCCGAAAAACAGCAGGGCGGTGAAGGTTAAAA
>PXBH01000020.1 GCA_003565555.1 Cryomorphaceae bacterium
CCGCTCCTTCGCCCCGTCATAATCCGGCCAGTCCACGTGCCGGTCAAAATCGGGAACCTTTTCCATTCGTCCGAATTGCTTGAGCCAGAGGGTTCGGTTCATCCCGTCGTGGTGGAGGCTGAGGTTTTCAAATTGGTAGGTCTGGAAGATATTGAGCCAAATGAAGAAGCCGGCCACCCCTGCAAAAGCCCACTTCAGGGCTGCATTTTTTCCGGAAAGGAACACCAGAAATGAGGCAAAAGGCACCGCGAGCAGGGCGTAAGCCTCGATCATGACCCGCTGTCCGAAGCTGCCTCCGTACCACCAGCACCACCAGGAAAAGACGATGTAGATGTGGAGGGCAGTGAATACAGCGACGGGAATCAGCCAATCCCGGGCGCGGTTCCTCATCACGAAAAATCCCGCCAAGGCAAACGCCATCATCGGGGTGTACACCAGCCAGCCTTTGCGAAAACTGAAGAGCCCCTCGACAATCTTCGGATCGGTGAAGTAGAAGCCCTCCTCGTTGTACGAGTAATACACCCGGCTGCCCGTGGCGGCCTTCCAGTAGATCAATTGCGGCACCCATACCACCGCCGCGCAAGCCGCGATGATGAGGAGGTAGTGGAGCCTTTCGGCAAAAAAGCGGGCCCGGACGGCCGCATCCCGCAGCGAGGTGACCCCGTAAAGCGCGAAGAAAAGGGCGATCACCGCATTTGAGGGCCGCACCAGGGCGATCAGTCCGAAGAGCAGACCCACCGCCGCGCTGCGACCCATGCTCGGCGATCGGTACCACCACCGCGTGAGCAGGGCGAAGGAGGCGAACAGGAAGAAATTGTACACGTGTACATTGGGCGCAGACTGTGAGGCGTATGCGAAGAGATTGGTTCCCACACCGATCAGCAAAAGGGTGAGGGCGGTGATGCCCTCGGAGAATCCCGTATCGCGGAGCAACCTGCGCACCGCGAGCAGGCCGAGAAGGAGGTAAAAGAGGGCGCTGACAAGGAGCATGACCTTGTACGGCTCGGAAAATCCCGTGGCCGGATACGCATCTGACGCGGAGGCATAGGCATGTGCCGCGAAAAAGAATGGCGCATAGAGCGCGGAGAGCCCCATGCTCATCTTGATGACCCGTCTTCCCTCGGGCGTGTAATTGGGCCAGAAATAATAGTAATCGGGGCCGGCGCGGTAGTCGCCTTTTTCCAGCTTGATGTCGTCGTAAATGAAAAAAGCGGGCAGATAGGCGTAATAAGAATGTACGTCGTGCTCGATGACGCGCTCGCGCTCGCGCCAATTTTTCAGGTCGATGACGGTGATGCCCGCTGCCAGCACCACGGTGAGGACTGCCGCGAGTGAGGCGCGGCTTTTCAGCGCGGCGTATAGTGGCCTGAGTTGTTGAGCTGTGTTCATCCTGTGTACATTCCGCCGCGTGAATCCCGACCGAACGGCGGCAAAGATAAGCCGCGTGAACATATCGGCGCACCGAAGCCGCCGGTGCTTCAGCCGTACCTCTCGGCCTCGGCCTTATCGAGCTTTTTCACGGCGACGGGAGCACTGATTCCGTGCACCGCGACGGATAGAATGATGAGAAAAATGACCAGGGCAAAGGCCTGCTCGGAGTCCTCAAAATTTTCGTGATAGAGGGCGTAGCTCAGGTAGTACAAGGAGCCGATGCCGCGTATGCCGTAGAAGGCCGTAATGCCCTTTTCTCGGCGGTGCAGGTCGGCCCCCGCCAGTCCCGCCAAGCCTGCGAGCGGCCTTACGGCAAAAATCAGGATGACGGCGTAGAGCACGTGCATCCAAGTGAGCACTTCAAAGAGGTCGTAGACTGCATAGATGCCCAAAAGCACGAAAATAATTGCGATCAGAATGCGCTCGAGTTCTTCTGAGAAGTCGTGGAGATGCTTTTGATAACCGCTGTCTTTCTCGTAATGCCTGAATACGCAGGCGGCCATGAATACCGCTACAAAGCCGTAGGTTCCGAAGAGCTCGGCCACAGCATAGGGCACCAAGGTGAGGGCAAGGGCCAGAATACCCGTGCTGAGCCGGGCCACCCGCTCCTCTGCCGGAAAGGCTACCACGGCTTTGTTGAGCAAGCGGCCGAGGGCCCATCCGATCAGCATGCCGCCCGCAATCTTGTACACAAAATCCATGAGGAACCAACTCCACACCCACTGCCAATCGTCGGGTTCCATCACGGCAATGCCCATGGCGAGGTAGGTAAAGGGGAAGGCCAAACCGTCATTGACCCCGGCTTCTGTGGTGAGGGCCACACGGGTCGGCGAGCGGTCTTCTTCACCCGGCGGAGTCGTCTGCACATCGGCCGCCAACACGGGGTCTGTGGGAGCGATTACCGCAGCGAGAAGTGCGGCGGTTGCCAAGGCGAATCCGAACACGTAATAACCCAGCGTAAAAGTGAGAATCATGGTGAGCGGCATACCTACGGTGAGCAATCGCTTGCTGTACTTCCACGTGCTTTTGCCGAAAGGCGCATTAAGCTTGAGCCCTGCACCTGTGAGTGCGATGATGACGACCATTTCCGTGAGGCGCTTCACCCACCACATTTCCGCTTTGAGGTCGGGCCGCTCACCGAACAGGGGAAGCATTGCGATGGCCCCGCCTATGGCCAGGTAGAGCAAGGGGGCGGTAATCAGGCGTTTTTTTCGGATGAGCCGCGGGATAAATGCCGCCGCAAGCACGGTGAGCCCCGCGAGAAGGAGACCGATATCGTAATTCTCAAACTTAAAATAGGCGCCCCAATCGCCGTCCCTTAGCAAGGATTGTGCAGGGTAACTGCTCAGTATCATGCGGGCGAATATATAACGTGAAGAGGTCCTTGCACAATAGTACTTGTGATTTTCCCGATTTCCGTGTTACGGCGCATAATCGACCGGGGCTGCGGTTGTGAACTTGCCGCGGAGATATTTTCCTTTTCGGCCGAGCTGCGCGATTTTATTGCGTGTAAATTCAGGAATCCGATTCCTAATTAGCAGGAAAAGCAATAAGCGCCTGATATTATTGACTATACACCAATCTTGTTTTGATAAGCCCCATCTTCTTACCTCGGCAAAAAGGAATAAATGCGGAATGAAATCCGAATTTATCGGGATATTTTGGGATTTGAATCCGGATTTCTGCTATTTTTGCTCAAGCTTCGAATAATGAAGATTCCGCGTATAGCACTTGAGCACATTCGCGCCCGCATGCACAGCGGGAAGGCCATTCTGATCTTTGGGCCGAGACAGGCAGGCAAGACCACCCTGCTGCACGCTTTGCTCCCCAATGCCGACGACGCGCTTTGGCTCAATGGTGACCTCGCGGCCCACCACCGCATGCTCGAAGAGCCCACGCCCGAGCGCTTCCGTATGCTCATGCAAGGGCGCAGTGTGCTATGCATCGACGAAGCCCAGCGCATAGCCGACATTGGCCTGAAGTTGAAAATTTTGGTGGACGGATTGCCGGATGTGCAGGTTATCGCCACCGGAAGCTCTTCTTTTGAGCTTTCTAACAGGATCAATGAGCCCCTCACAGGCCGCAAATGGGAGTTTCGACTCTATCCGCTCTCCTTCTCTGAGATGGCCCGGTACAGCAGTGTAGTGAGCGAGCAAGATGCCATCCGTCACCGCCTTGTTTTCGGTTACTATCCCGAAATCGTAAGCCACCCCGGCGATGAGGTCGCACGCCTAAGCTTACTGGCTGACAGCTATCTGTACAAAGATATCCTGTCTTGGGAGCGCGTATTAAAACCCCAAAAAATCAATCTCCTGCTACAGGCTCTGGCTTATCAAATTGGCGCGCAGGTTTCGTACAATGAACTGGCGCAGATATGTGGCATCGATGCCAAAACGGTGGAACGCTACATTGATTTGCTGGAAAAGGCTTTCGTGGTATTTCGTCTTGGTTCCTTCAGCCGCAATTTGAGAAATGAACTCAAGAGCAGCCGTAAGGTCTATTTTTTTGACAATGGAATACGCAATGCGGTCATTGGTCGCTTTGACCCGCTTGAATTGCGTGATGACGTAGGGGCGCTGTGGGAAAACTTTGTCGTGGCCGAGCGAATTAAGCGCAATGCCTATGCCGCCCCCGGTAGAAGGTCTTTTTTTTGGAAAACCACAAAACAGCATGAAATCGACTATGTGGAAGAATCAGAAGGCACAATCAGTGCATTTGAGTGTAAGTGGCGTAGCAGCAAAGAGGTGAAACCACCTTCTTCTTTCACCAAGGCCTACCCCAAGGCTTCTTTCAGCACCATCCGTCCCGACAATGCCTTTGAGTTTTTACTGTGAATTGATACCGTAGGCAGTGGCATCACAGTTCGTTCCGTGCAGATAAACAGAATCACTCATTGCCAATCTGCCCCCATAGAAGGGCTCCCGTCAATAGCTCAAACCAAACGCCCACAAGGGGATCACATTTCGGTAGCCATATTCGATGTCGTCTTTCACCAGGTAAGAATGGCCGTCCCGGGTGATTTGAGATGCCTGCTTATTTTTCCCTCCTATTTCGAAGGTGTAAGGGTCGATTGCAAAATCGCTGCGTTAAGGAGCGGTCACTTCATGGTGCAGCCGCATTTGGTTGAAGAAAAAGGTTTCGCGGATATTGCCCATATCGGAAGCATCCCCTCCAAGGTTAAAAATGAGGTTGGTATTGTCGAGGTACACCTTTTTGACTTTGCCGAGTCCGCGAATACCCTTCGCTGCAGCGCGCAGTTGCCCGATAAGGCCGGCCTTCTCCATATAGCTGAAGTAGTCATCAAGCGAGTTACGGCTTACCCTCAGCAAGGCTGCGATTTTGGTGAAATTGGGCTTAAAGGGAGCACTTTCGGCAATGATGGCGAGCAATCGTTTCAGCTTTCGAGCCGTACCTACGCTGAGGTTGGCGTATTGTGGGATGTCATTGTCCAGGGTTTGTACGATGATTTGCCCCAGCCGGATGTCAAATTCTCCTTCTGCAGCGAAGGGATAATAGCCCCTCCTGAGATAGTCATTGAAAAGGGGCAGTGGGTGTGCGATGTGCTCAAGTTTAAATTCATTGTCCAGAATCTGCCCAAGGCTCAGTGGATCAATATTTTGGCCGTGAAACATGTTGAGGTATTCCCTAAATGAGAGCCCTTGCAAAGTATAAATGGGTGCGCGTCGGCTTAAATCAGCGGCTCCCTTTAGGATGTCAAGCACAGATGAACCGGTAAACACAACTTTCAAGCCCGGAAAGGAGTCGTAAATGTGCTTGAGCTCTCGGGACCAATCGGCGTATTTGTGAATCTCATCAATGAACAAGTACTCACCTGCATTCTTGTAAAAATCATTGGCTGCATCTACCAAGCGCTTATCGCCGAAATAGAGGTCATCAGCGGATAGGTACAAGGCCTTTTTGCTGTCGAGGTTTTCCTTGATGTATTGGAGGATCATGGTAGTTTTGCCCACGCCCCGCGGGCCTGTAATCCCGAGCATACGGCTATTCCGGGCCACACTTTGGTAGAGGTATCGATTGAAGTCGCTTTTGGTGTTTTCCAAAAGCGTTTCGAATTTTTCATAAAGTGCATCCATGGCTTTGGCTTGTTGTGTAGCCCCAAATACACACAAATGCACAACGTATTGAGCAAATAATTCTAATTTTGCTCATTCTGTTATGCGGTTTGCCCCCGTCGTTATCACCCACAAAGAATTCGGTTTTCATTTCTGTTTTACGACATAATTGGGAAAAAACAGAAATGAAACACGGCCATCCGAATCCGCCCGAGAGAAGTCACGCCAGGGGGACCAAGCGAATCATGGCCGGCCATCCCTTACCTTCGCCCCATGCCTTTGACCAATCTCTTTCAAAAACCCTTCCCTGCCATGCGCAGCATCCGCAAGGCGCTGGTTTCGGCATTTGGCTTTGGGGCTTTTGTGGCGGGTTTTCTGTTCGTTTTCAAGCCTTTTGGGCTGCACGCCCTGCCTGCGGGGCTTGGCTTGGTATGCCTGAGCTACGGCGGCATCACCACGGGGGGGATGCTCTTTATGCAATTGCTCTGGCCCCGATTTTTCCCCACTTTTTATGCCGAAGAGGGCTGGACGGTGGGCAGGGAAATCACCCATACCATGGCCAACATTGTGCTCATCGCAGCGGGCAACCTGGCCTACACCCACGCCAAGGGATTTATCGCACTGAGCGCGGGCAATTATCTCCTCTTCCTCGGCATTACGCTGGTAGTGGGCGGCTTCCCGGTGGTGGTAGGGGTGCTCTTGCGGCAAAATGCCTACCAGCGCAAGTACCTCGCCCAATCGCAGCGGTACAATACCCAACTGGACCGGCAGCAGCAACTCGTGCCTACGGGCAGCCTTGAAGTGGAGGAGGCACCCGCTTCCGCAAAAATCGATGACAGCATCACCCTGCAGGAAGAAGCGGGCGGCAAAGTCTTCCGCTGCCTGGCTTCAGAACTCCTCGCCCTCGAAGCCGCCGACAATTACATCAAGCTCCACCTCCATCAAACCGACCCTCACAAGGCCCCTTTCCGGAAAACGGAGCTGCTCCGCCTCAGCCTCAACGCCGCCGAAAAGGCCCTGGCCCATCACAAGGCTTATTTCCGTTGCCACCGTAGTTGGCTGGTCAAGCTCGATGCCTTGGAAAAAGTAGAAGGCAATGCCCGGGGCTACCGCCTGCACCTGCAGGGCATGAAGGAGACTGTGCCGGTGTCGCGCAGTAGGATCGAGGCTTTTCAGGAGCGGATGGAGATGGTGAACCGAGGACACTAGTTTTTACCAATAATCAATTTATTGCTTAAGGCCGGAGGCCGAAGTTGGCGTCGCTCGCCAGAGGCGGAGCGACGGCAGCAAGGCAATGCCCGGGGCTACCGCCTGCACCTGCAGGGCATGAAGGAGACCGTGCCTGTGTCGCGGAGTAGGATTGAGGCTTTTCAGGAGCGGATGGAGAAAACAGCTTGAGCTCGCAGATGATCAAAAAGTGCAAAAGGGTTTACCCTTGACACTACTAATAAACCATTCTTCACTCATCATGTTTTCAGCAATTTAGGTTTTCCCAATTACCTTACGAACCCTGAATTGAAGCCTAAATCTCTGATTTGAAAAATTCCGTCAGGTCGAGTGTTTTTCCCGGCTGTTAAAGGCTCCTCGCAAACCGAAAACTTTTACGCCGGGAAAAATGAACTAAGCGATCAATAATATAGCCACGAAGTGGATACCGCAAAAAGCGTCTCATTGAGCGAAGGAAGTAATCGAGACCCTTTGAAACGGAATTTATCTTCGAAGCATCTCGATACATTTTTCAGCCCACTCAGTATTGCTCCGGGCGAGAGGCACCTCCGGGGCTGAAAAACACTCGCCGTGCCCGCCTGGGATGTGACGATCTCGTTATCAGTAAATTTAGAACATATTGAATTCGTCAGGTCGAGTGTTTTTTCAGGCTTTTACCACACTCCGCAAAGTGAAGAGAGTTCTGCCTGAAAAAATGTATCGAGACGCATTAAAACAGAAATTGACTTCGAAGCATCCCGATACATTTTCAGCCCAACACCATTGTCTTTTAAGCCGAACCGTAACGAGGGCTGAAATATTACACTCGCCATGCCCGTCTGGGAGCTGACGATCTCGTTATCTGTATATTTAGAACATATTGAATTCGTCACGTCGAGTGTTTTTTCAGGCTTGTACCACACTCCGCAAAGTGAAGAGAGTTCTGCCTGAAAAAATGTATCGAGACGCATTAAAACAGAAATTGACTTCGAAGCATCTCGATACATTTTTCAGCCCAACACCATTGTCTTTTAAGCCGAACCGTAACGAGGGCTGAAATATTACACTCGCCATGCCCGTCTGGGAGCTGACGACTATCGGTAATTGGGAAAAGTTCATTTCTAAACAAAAAGCGGGTATAGCCTACTCATTTCTCGATATGTATACTTTTTGCGATTTTCTATACATGTCACCATCGATATGTATAGAAACCGGACATTTTCGGACACTTCTTGGGTGGGCGAAGCTTCCCTGTGATGCATGCTTTACCATATCCGCGTATATGGGTCGGCCCATGATCATTTCTTAAGATCAAAACTCAAGAAGCCCGTGGACCGTTATGAATGTGTTGATGACCGGAGGCCTTTGTTCATTCAGAATGAACAAAACCATTCATTTACACTGAACACTTTTGTTCATTGCGAATCAACACATGATTCCCTGCGCCGGAAGTGCCTGTTCCGGCACCACGTTCAGCCTTTCCATGATGGTGGCAACAGGTATGGCAAAGCCAAGCCCTTCCCTCCCGTCCCAAGCCTTTCCCATCCGCCAAGATCCCTTCCCATCGGCCACAGATTTTTGCGGAAGCGGCCGGCAGGGCCTAGCCTTGCAGTGTGAAATACAGCGCATACATCCTATTGCTTGTCCTGCTAGGCGCAAATGCAGCCATGGCCCAGCGCCACCA
>PXBH01000221.1 GCA_003565555.1 Cryomorphaceae bacterium
ACAATATATCCTGCCGGGAAATCATGCGGTGCGCAACGCGGAAATTGTAAGGCGAAACGATGGCGCAAATGTACATCAATTTGTTTTGTCTGTATGTTAATAGTTTCCGATCAAAAGCAAATTTCTCCCCCGGTCGATAAATCACTTGATTTGATGAGGGCATAACGGCGTGAGAACGGCCTACCTTCGCAGCCTAATTTTAACATCCCAAAAAAAAATGAACAAGTACCTTCAAAGCTTCCCTTTAATGCTCGCCTTATGCGCAGCTCCGATACTGACTTCCTGTGAAGAAGATGATGACGCCCCGGAAAACGGTACGAACGGCTCTGAAGAGGTTACGCCCCTTACGGGTACGGTAACTGACCGCGACGGCAACCTGTACACCACGGTTATTCTCGGAGACTACGAATGGATGGCTGAAAATCTTCGGACAACACCCGTGACCGGACTTGCAAGGTGCTATGATGACGATGAAGCCAATTGCGAAATTTACGGACTCCTTTACACCTTGGAAGCCGTGATGGAAAATGAAACTGCCGACCTGTCATCCTTTCCCGTACCGACCATTCAGGGCATTTGCCCTGACGGCTGGCGCCTTCCGAATCGCGACGACTATGCATTCTTGCCGGAAACAAAACCGTCAGGCTTTTGGAACGCCAACGAACTGAAAGCAGATTCAGACCTTTGGTTCGGATCGGGTGCGGGCAACAATGCCAGTGGCTTTACTGCCCTTCCCGGCGGGTTGGCATCTGTAAATGAAGCGGGGGACTTCAGTCCTTTTGAAATTGCGCAACAGTTTGCATCTTGGTTTGTGACAACACCTGACCCCGCCGTGCCCCAATTCGGCCGATTCTCTCTGGCGGCAGGCTCATCAAACTTCGGAGCCGGCGCCTACCAAGATGGCCTCAACCAAACAGACCCTAACGCTATGGCCCACAGCTGTCGCTGTGTGAGGGACATCTGATCTGTTCTCAACAATACGCTACACCCCGAAGCTTTGACGTTCATCCTCAGCTTCGGGTTTTTTATTTCCGGCGAAAGCCTTATTGCGCGATATGAGGCAGCGTGTACCCACATATATCGCACGGCCGCGCACAGTCCCTGCATAGAAATGCTTTATTTAGAGTCTGTCCATAAAGTCCATTAGCGGCGTTGCACTTGGATTGAAACCTGTGCCTTCGACAGGCTCAGGACAGCGCATTGACTTTACTCAACTCCCCGCCCGTACCGTTCGGGCGGGCTTGTTTTTCAATCCTGCGTGCGCCTTGCTACTGAACTTTCTGAATCAGACTCTTGACTAAATGGACAGACACTATTTAAGTGCGGGCCGCAGGGGTATTCCCGCCCCAAAACGGGATGCTGCTGCCTGAGATTGATTATGTGTTCACAAACGCCGTGTATGTCATAGCTCCGGACAGCATATTTGATTTCACCCCTACCCCGCCCTCTTTACAAACAGGCCCAATGTCATCTCGCCGTGTCCGCACGGAACCGCCCATATGGGCGACCATCCTGATACCGGAACGTCCCTTCTCGGCAAATGTGTGGCCCCGAAAGTGCATTCGGATTGCACCGGGGTCGGTGCCGGCCGGCAGGCGACCCATCCCCGAGTCTGCCAAAAGGAACAACGCTTTTTTTAACACGTCGACCGCGAAGTGCATCGAATTATCCGAGGTGGGTGCTGTCGAGTGGGCGATCTCTCGCTGCGACCAACGGAAGCCCTTATGGGCGGTCACCCTGATACCGGAACGTCCCTTCTCGGCAAATGTGTGGCCCCGAAAGTGCATACGGATTGCCCCGGGGTTCTTGCTGTTCAGCGGGCGATCTCTCCCGGATTTGCAGGGCGCTGTTTTAAAATCCGTTAACCCGTTGACCGGCCATCAACTGCCCCCGAATACCGTCTCTTCAAAAGGCTGCCCTCCGAGCGGCCCCTTCACAATGAATGCCTCCGTGGCATTCATTTGCGCTCGGGGCTCCTGACGATTTACCAAATTCCCGTTGGGTCAGAGAATGAACATACTACTGCCCAAACCTGCACTAAGAGTCGAAGTGTGGTCGGAGGGGTGAAATTTGATCGGCCGTCTGCTGACCTTTGACCTGCTGCACGCACACACGCGAGCTGCTCAAGGCGGGCTTGAAGATAGTAAACCCGAATGGATATTGATTTATTGTCACGGCATTCCACCGTGTCCATACGGATGTATCGAAGTGTTTATTCCGGAATGATTGTGGAAGTTGCGCGACAAAATACTGTACATATTGTAGCCGTCATGATAAAGTCTTAAATTTGATTTGTGAAACTGACCAAGAAAGATTTACAATCAATCAGAGCGTATTTTCGGGACAAGCCTGTCCTGAGGGCCTTTTTATTTGGATCTTATGCCAGAAACGAGGCGGCCGATGACAGCGACATAGATCTTCTGGTGGAGCTTGATTATTCACAGCACATCGGTCTGGGCTTTGTCGACATGAAATTGGAATTGGAGACCATGCTCCAAAAGAAAATTGACTTGGTGTCGAGTCGGGCTGTCTCCAAGTACATATCACCTTTCGTTGACCAAGACAAAATGCTGATTTATGAAAAGTAGGATGAGTGATGTGCAAAGATTGCAGCACATCCTCAACTCCGTTTCGGAAATTGAATCCTACATCAGGGGAATAAGTCTCGACGAATTTCTCGAAAACTCTATGATGCGCTTTGCTTGCATCAAGCAAATCGAAATCATAGGCGAAGCAGCAAATCACCTCTCGGCAGAAACACAGTTAAAATTCAACAAGGTACAATAGCGGCAGATCATCGGAATGCGGCACATTCTTGTCCATGAGTATTTTGGTGTGGATGATCAGTTGGTTTGGCAAATCATACAAACCGATATTCCTCCGCTCAAAGACGCAATAATAGCCGCTTTGGGAGATCAGTGAACTCCGATCAGATTCACAATCATCTCCTGCACGTATGATGCAGCATCGGGGTTAATCGACTGCCCGGCGCCGCCCTTGTAGTACACGTGCCGCAGGGGCTTCCGGTGTCAGTTTAAGTTTTCCGGGTAGTAAGCTTTTCGAATGCGTTTCAGGGCATCGTATTCGTTAGTGGTGGTGTTTTGCGTATTGCTCAAGTGAGAGGACAAAAAGTTGTCGCAATTTACGACATATTTTTGATAAGCTGTGAGGGCGTTGTCGGTGATCACCTGCCGGTAAAAGCCTGCCCGTCCGCAGCGAAGGGAAGGCGGGTTGAGCAGGTTGCCCTTAAAGTCGTAATCCGTATAAGTAAGCTGCCCGGCCTCGTCCTTGTGGATGTAGAGCTGGCCTCTGAGGTTGAGGAGCTCGGGATCGGTGAGGCCTGCGGTGTCGCCGTAGGTCATGATTTGCCGCAAGGTGGTATCATCAGCGGCTGCATCACGCGCCCAGATCTTTGTAGGGCGTTGCAGGTTGTCGTAAGCCATGAGGGTGCGCGCCCCCTTAGCGGCGGTGGTGATCACCGGCAAGCCGAGGGCATCCATGGCGATGCGCGAGGTGCCGCGGTCTATGTGGTGTCTGTCCATAATGTCCGCTATCTGCCTTGCACTTGTTCTAAAAACAGTCATCCCGTACGTACGGGACTCCTTGTTTTTAGAACTGCACGCGCGTTGCTATCGAACATTATGATCCAGCCACTTAGCTCAATGGACAGATACTATTAAATGGTCGGTGCGCAGGAGCCGGCCATTGGCCGTGCCCGTCTACCTTTAATCATCGAGCGGTATTTCAAGCCCTGTTTGTCTAATTTCCTTGGCAAAGGGATTCAGGCCATTTAAAAATTCCTCATCGAGCATGGGATGTGGCTCAATGCGCAGATCCAATTTTCGGCGCAGTTTCATCAGACGCAATTGAGTTTCGAAAAAATCAGGCATATGATCAAATATCAATGCGATATCAATATCACTCCCCTCCCTTTCTCTTCCTTTGGCGAACGACCCGAAGAGGAACGCTTTTTTCACCCCCATATCTTCAGGTATGGAGCGCACATACTGTTTTGCAGTATTCAGAATGCCTCGATTAACCATTTTCTCAAAATTTCAACCCTTTCAATCCACATTTCAGTGTAGGGCCTTGTACATCTTTTGTAAAAATCTTGCTTGTAGTTGTCGTAACGGGCATTGATGTTGAAAATAGAAATGTGGTCGAGCCAATCTTCCTGCTCCTGAGATAACTCCAATCCCGAAAGGCTCGCCAATCTCAAAAGGTCGTGGGTGAAAATCGGATGCGCTTTGTTATGCTTTACACAATGCGCCTTTAGCAGTTTTTCGATTACCAAATGACCGAGGAAGAGCGCCCATGAATAGTCCTTTGACTTGAACAAATTATTCATGGTGATGCGGTCTTTATCAGAAGCCTCTTGCCAATGCGCTATAATATGATTCCAATCAGCCATAATTCCCTAGAGCCGAAGATACGTTTTTTCGGTCTGAGGACGTGGTGCATCGTGAATTTTAAAATCATATCAAGGGACACTGAACCTGTGAAAGGCCTGCGCCCTGCTCTGCACCGTGCGCCCGTAGCCGTCGCTGTACTCGGCGGTTTCGATGGTGGCGTTTTGCTCGGCGGGGGGCATGTGGATGTAGGGGGCGTTGATGTGGTGCTCGCGGGCTGTCTTGCGCACCCATATCGGATCGCCCTCGTTCATAAAGGCGAAGAAATCATACGCGAAGCGGATGCCGGAATTGGCTAAGGTGTCGCCGTGAAAACCACGCAGCGAGCGTAGAAGCACTCTTACAGCAAACCGAAATCCCGACCGTTACCAAGATCATCGCTCAAAAAGACATCCGTTTCTCAAACTCACCCGTGGAAGCCGTGAACAAAATTGTGAAAAGGTATCTCAGGTTTTACAAGCCATCTACCTTCGAAGATGTGATGAACTGCCTGAAGCTCATCGAAAATGACTACAACCACAAAAGGCCACACGGCTCACTCAAGGGATTGACACCCATTGAAGCCTATCGCCAACCTGAAAAAATCCTAGACCATACCGCCGACAAAAGAGCAGCGAAAACCCTCAGAATCGCCGAAAACCAAAAGGCCAACTGCCAAACTTGCCAAAAGTGAAGCCGGCAAGCCAAAAAAACCAATCAGAAGTCAACTTGACTTAGTGATTCTTTCTTTTTGATTTGAACAAGTCCATCTCAATTTTCACATAAAATCTCCTTATCCGAATGCACACTCATATCTGCTTTATCATCATGGCATTCGGCTGTGTCGAAGTGTTTATTCCGGAATTGTCGTGGAAGTTGCACGGCAGGGTCATCCCGTAAATACGGGCCGGACAGACCCTAACTATTCCCGGTTGAGGAAAAATCGCACCCCCCCGTAAATCTCACGGCCGCGCACCGGCCCCCACACAAAAGCCGTATCGAAATAGGGGCCGAAAGGATCCTCCCAACCCAAGAGGGGGCGGTTTTGCACGAAATCAAAAATATTCTCGCAGCCCGCGTAAATTTCGAATGCGCCGATCACGTAAGTGACTTGCGCATTTACCGTGAAGAAGGGATCGGAAAACTCCGGCCTCCTGAATTCCGGAGGGTTTGCAGCGGTTTTCGGGAGCCGCTGTTTGCCGAAAAGGTGGTAGTTGGCATCAATCCGAAGGCGCTCGCTTTTGCTGCGGTAGCTGACGGTAGCGATCCACTTGTGGCGCGGATTAAAGGGCATTTCCCGGCGCTCCCCGTCCGTCAATCGATAGGCGAAAAGAAAGTTGTAGCCCGCCTTCACCTCAAAACGCGGTGAAAAGCGCACGAGCACCTCTGCCTGTGCCGCATCTGATGCAGCGCGACCGCCGAAGTTTGATACGCGCGCTTCCGTGGGATTGGCATCGAAATCGGGAAAAATCTGATTTGAAAATTCGGTGTGGTAATAATCGGCGCTGATAAACCCGGACAGGTTTCCGGCGGTGTAGTTTCGGGTGAAATTCAAGCCGTAATTGGCTGCGCGTTCGGGACGCAGGGCCTCTTCGAAAATCACGTTTCTCGAGCCGGCGAGAAGTCCGATGTTCTCGCTGAAAAAATTCACGGTGCGCCACCCCGTACCGGCACTTGCGCGCAGGGCGGCATCTTCGGAAAGATCGTATTTGAGCAGGGTGCGCGGGGTCAGTGTGCTGCCGAAAGTGTTGTGGACATCTCCCCGAATGCCGAGGAGCCACGTAAGCTTGCCGTCGAAGAACCGAAGAGTATTTTCCGCAAAGGCTCCCGGGATGGTCTCTCTGCGTCGGTAGGTTCCGTCGAAGGTACGGTTCAAAGAATTTTCCGTAAAGGAGATATCCTCGCGCAAATCGAGGCTTCTGAAGCTAATACCGGAGGTGATGGTACCCGATTTTCCGTAATTGTGTTCCGCCTGCAGGTTTGCGTAAATGTTGACCTGCCGGGCGCGGTAGTCTACAGTTCCGAAAGTGCTGTGTTGCTCCTGTGCGAATGAGGACGCGGAGAGCGAAATTCGCGTGCGGTCGTTGAACCTGTAGGCCGTCTTCGTGTAGACCTCGGGCTGCATGAGGCTGACGTGCTGCCCGTAAACCTCTGTGCCGCCGGCGTGCAGGTCGGGGTCGAAGGCCGTTTGCCCCGCGGTTCGTTCTTCGTGAAGGAAACGCACTCCCGAAGTGCTGCTCCACCCCCACTCCGCTGAATTGCCGTAGTTCCATTTATGGGCCGCGAGGTAGCGGGAAAGGAGGGGCAAATCTGTGAAACCGTCACCGTGGCGGTCTATCCTTTCGGCGGGTCGAACGATTTGAAAGGTAGTGAGATGCCTGTTTTTGGCACTGCCGTAACCGACGTTGGCATTGAAGTGGCGTTCGCCGAAATTATTTGCGTAAGCGTTCAGGTACAGCGGTTCGCTCAGATCGGCCTCCCGCGTTTCCACATTGATTTGCCCGCTGATACTTTCGAATCCCTGAAGCACGGAATTGGCTCCCTTCGCCACGGATATGTTTCGGACGGAAGTGCCGGGAACGGTGCTGATGCCGTAGGTGTACGTGAGCCCCATGATCATGGGCAGGCCGTCGAGCAAAATTTGGTTGTACACGCCGGAGAGCCCCAAAATGCGCAGCTCAACAGCATTCGTCAAGACATTGGAAACCTGCGGCTGTACGGTGGTTTGGGTCTCGAAGCAGCCCGCCAAGTCGCAACAGGCCGCTTTTCTGAGCTCGGTCTCGTTGATCACTTCGGCTTTGATCGGTGCGTAGGTCGAGACGGAAACGCCCTCCCTCACACCGCGCCCCTCTACCACGCCGAGCCGATCGTCGGATTCGAGAACGAACAAGCGGTGCACGTCTGTGCCGGAATCGATGCGCACACTGTCTGACACATAGCCGACATAGCGCGCAACGAGGTATCCGTTTCCCGTCGAGGAAGCAAAAAACTCAAAAGAACCGTCGGCCTCCGCATTCATGCCGGAGCGCGTACCCGACACAAAGACGGACGCCCCCGGGAGGGGATTTCCCGAAGCATCGGTTACCTTACCGGAAAGGCGCTGCGCGGAAGTACAGAGAGGTGCCGCCGAGGCTAGAGCCACCGCAAAACAAATCAAAAGCCTCAAAACTTCAGCGCTTTAAGGCCTTCACCTTATACGGAAACTCATTGGGATTCTGACAGCCGCCGGTTCCTTCGACAGCGGCATGAATCTCCTCAGTTGTGGCTGTTTTCGGATCGAAAGCCACCTGAAACCGAGACACCGCACCCTCTTTGAGCACCTCGCATCGGTGCACGCCGGCGACAGCCTCCACCTTATCGGAAATTTGCCTCAAATCCATGCTGCAGGTGATTCCCTTCACTTTGAAACGGACGGTATCCGACGGAGAAGGAGCGGGGTGTTCGGCTTGCGCGTATGCTCCCGATATACCTGATATTGACAAGAGCAGTGCGAAAACACCGCATTTCAAAAACTTCATAATTTTCACTCAATTGATTGACAATTGCCCCTTTACCGGGGGCAGTTCGAAGAAAGAAATTGTCAAACCGTCTGAGGAGGGTGGGTAATCTCGAAGGTGTACGAAGCTTCAAAATGCTTGATGCGGGGTGTGAGCACCACCGAAGTATTCTCCGCGAAGCCGGCGCTGAAGCTTTCTGCACGCGTGATGCTCAGTGCACAGTGGGCGCAAACCTGCATCGGATTGCAAAAACCTCCGCAGCAGCCCTCATTTTGGTGCTCACCGGAAAAATCGGCTGCTGCGCAAGAATCCGTGCAAGAAGACACAGCTGCAGGCATATCTGCAAGCATCCACTCACCTGCGGGAAGTAGCGCCAGCGCGAGAATGAAAAGCGAAAAAAAGAGTGCAGCAAGCCTCATCGCAGGCGAAGGTACAATCTTCTGAAGGATAAAAGCAAGGCCGGTATTGCAAG
>PXBH01000052.1 GCA_003565555.1 Cryomorphaceae bacterium
ACATTAAGGCATTAAGGGAATTAAGAGCAGGGCGTGACAGGGCGTATTGGGTGAGTCACACCCTTAATGTTCCTCAATTCCTTAATGTTTCTTCTTTGTGAACTGTAGATGAGGCGCCTGCAGCGACTCCTTCTTCCCAGCATTAAGGCATTAAGGGAATTAAGAGCAGGGCGTGACAGGGCGATGAGGCCGTTTACTTTCTTCGGAGCATAAACAGCCCGGCGGCAAAAGAGGCAAAAGCCGCCCAAAAAAACCAAGTGGCGTCGCCCCAAGCATTGATATGAACAGCAATACCGACGATGAGCAGGATTCTTCCCGCCAGGTAAAAAACGGTGTATACTCCCGCACGTCGGTTCATCAGGTACCTGCCGGCGGCCACCCCGAGCATGCATACCAAGCCCGCCGAAAGGGCGGTTGCGGCGAAGGGCCAATGCGCGAAACCGGCAACAAACCAGTAGGCAAAGAGCGCGACGGCAGCGTACATCAAATGGGTCGTCCACCGGTACTTGCGCTTTTTGACGGGCAGGTCGAGGATGTCTTCGCGGGCCATATTTCGGTTTTTTCAGGGTGCAAAAAAGCCCCGATCATAAGGTCGGGGCTGAATGAAACGTTGCTCCGCGGGAATTATTTCCCGGGAGTGAGTTGCGCTTTGAGGTATTCTCGGTTCATCCGAGCAATGTTTTCCAGAGAAATTCCCTTTGGGCATTCGGCTTCGCATGCGCCGGTCACAGTGCAGTTTCCGAAACCTTCTTTGTCCATTTGGGCCACCATGTTTTTCACCCGCTCGGCGGCTTCCACTTTGCCCTGCGGCAGGAGTGAAAGTTGGGACACCTTCGCGGAGACGAAAAGCATGGCCGAGGCATTCTTGCAGGCGGCCACACATGCCCCGCAACCGATGCAGGTCGCGGCGTCGAAGGCGGCATCCGCATCGTCCTTGGGCACGGGAATGGCGTTGGCGTCGAGGGTGTTTCCGCTGGTATTCACGGAGATGTATCCTCCCGCCTGAATTACACGGTCAAAAGAGGACCGATCCACCATCAGGTCTTTGATCACCGGAAAAGCAGAAGCGCGCCACGGCTCTATGTGAATGGTATCGCCGTCCTTGAAGCTCCGCATGTGAAGCTGGCAGGTGGTGGTGTGCTGCTTGGGACCGTGGGGCCTGCCGTTGATGTACATGCTGCACATTCCGCAAATGCCCTCGCGGCAGTCGTGGTCAAAGACCACGGGCTCCTCACCTTTTTCAATGAGCTGAGCGTTCAGCACATCCATCATCTCCAGGAAAGACATGTCTCCTGAGATGTCTTTTACCTGATAGGTTTCCATTCTTCCTTCAGCATCGGGGCCGCTTTGGCGCCAGACTTTTAATGTCAAGTTCATGCTTATGGTTTTTAAGCCCTGAGGCTTATTTATAACTTCTCGTTTTTACTTCGATGGCCTCATAGACCAATTCTTCTTTGTGCAGGACGGCCGCGCCGGGGTCACCGGTGTATTCGTATGCGCTTACAAATTTGAAATTCTCATCGTCGCGCAGGGCTTCTCCTTCTTCCGTTTGGTACTCTTCGCGGAAGTGACCGCCGCAGCTCTCTTCCCTGTCGAGGGCGTCTTTGCACATCAATTCTCCCAGTTCGAGGAAGTCCAGCACGCGGTTGGCCTTTTCGAGCTCGGGATTGGTCTCCCCCGACTTTCCGGGCACCCGTACATCTTTCCAAAACTCCTCGCGCAATGCCCGAATGTCTTCGATGGTCTTCTTGAGGTTTTCGGCATTTCGGGACATCCCGCAGTTGTCCCACATCAGGAGGCCGAGCTTTCTGTGGAAATAATCCACCGGCTTGGTTCCCTTTGCGGAAAGCAGTTTCTCCAAGCGTTCCTTCACTTCAGATTCGGCCTTCATGAACTCGGGGCTGTCATCGGCGATGGGTCCGGTGCGGATATCGTCGGCAAGAAATCCTCCGATGGTATAGGGCAGTACGAAGTATCCGTCTGCCAATCCCTGCATCAGTGCGGAGGCCCCGAGGCGGTTGGCCCCGTGGTCGCTGAAGTTGGCCTCACCGCATGCAAAGCAGCCGGGAACAGTGGTCATCAGGTTATAATCCACCCAGAGACCTCCCATGGTGTAGTGCACGGCGGGGAATATCATCATCGGTGTTTCGTAGGGGTTTTCGTCTACGATCTTCTCGTACATTTCAAAGAGGTTACCGTACTTGGCGCTCACCACTTTGGTTCCGAGTTCTTTTACTTTGGCGTCGCTCGGGTTCTCAATTCCCTGCACGCGGGCTTCGGTTTTTCCATAGCGCGTGATGGCGTCTGCAAAATCGAGGTAGACAGCCTGGCCTGTTTTGTTCACACCGAATCCTGCATCGCAGCGCTCTTTGGCGGCCCTTGAGGCCACATCCCGGGGCACGAGGTTACCGAAGGCCGGATAGCGGCGCTCGAGGTAGTAATCGCGGTCTTCTTCTTTGATCTGCGTCGGCTTGAGCTTCCCGTCGCGAATGGCTTGGGCGTCTTCTTTCTTTTTGGGCACCCAGATACGGCCGTCGTTTCGCAAGGACTCGCTCATCAATGTGAGCTTGGATTGGTAATCGCCGGATACGGGGATGCAGGTGGGGTGAATTTGCGTGAAGCAGGGATTTGCCATAAAGGCTCCGCGTCGGTGCGCCTTCCAAGCCGCGGTCACATTGCTGCCCATGGCATTGGTGGAGAGGTAAAATACGTTTCCGTACCCGCCCGTGCAGAGTACAACGGCATGGGCGCTGTGGCGCTGTATCTCGCCTGTAATGAGGTTTCTTGCGATGATTCCGCGCGCCTTCCCGTCTACGATGACGAGGTCCATCATCTCGTGGCGGTTGTACAGCTTTACTTTTCCTTTGGAAATCTGCCGCGACAATGCGGAGTAAGCGCCGAGCAGGAGCTGCTGACCCGTCTGCCCCTTTGCGTAAAATGTACGCGATACCTGCACTCCGCCGAAAGAGCGGTTGTCGAGAAGTCCGCCGTACTCACGTGCGAAGGGCACGCCTTGCGCTACACATTGGTCGATGATGTTCGTCGACACTTCAGCGAGTCGGTGTACATTGGCCTCCCTCGAGCGGTAGTCGCCCCCTTTTACGGTATCGTAAAAAAGGCGGTAAGTGCTGTCGCCGTCATTCTGGTAATTCTTGGCGGCATTGATCCCTCCCTGTGCAGCGATGGAGTGGGCCCGGCGGGGAGAATCCTGAAAGCAAAAGGCCTTCACATTGTATCCCATTTCGGCCAGGGAAGCCGCGGCTGATGAACCGGCCAGTCCCGTGCCCACCACGATCACGTCGATCAGGCGCTTATTGGCCGGGTTGACCAAGTTAATGTTGTTCTTGTGTTTGGTCCACTTCTTATCGATCGGACCTTCGGGTATTTTTGCGTCAAGCTTAGTCATGTCTGTCATCAAGCTTTAATGGGTTGCATGTATGTATACGGGAATCACTGCAAATGCGAGGGGAATCAAAATTGCGAAGAGATATCCCGCGATCTGAATGGGTTTCATCAGGCTTTTAGAACGCACGCCGAGCGATTGAAAAGCACTTTGGAATCCGTGTACCAAGTGAAAGCTGATCGCAGCCATCGCCAGCACGTAGCCGATCACATAGACCAAGCCTATGCTTGCATCTGTAAAGGCTGCCACCACCACGGTGTGCAAGTCTTTGTTTCCGTCTGCATCTGTGGGAATTTGCCCGAAGTGCATCTCGTACCAAAAATTGCTCATGTGCACGACGATAAAAACCAAAATAACGGTGCCGAGGATGCCCATGTTTCGGGACGTCCAGGGCGAATTGGCCGAAGGATTGGAATATTGGTAATTCACGGGTCGCGCCTTGCGGTTTTTCACGGTGAGCAGAGCCCCGTCTACTGCGTGAAAAATAATACTGAGATAAACGATGTAACTCAGCGCCTGCACCAGCGGATTGGTGGTCATGAATTTGGCGTAAGCATTAAATTGCAGCTGACCTTCTTCCCCCGGGATAAAAAGCTGAAGATTGCCCGCGAGGTGGCCCACCAAAAACAGGCAGAGGAAAAGCCCCGTGAAGGCCATCCAATACTTTTTAGCCAGACTTGATTTGAGTAATGCAGATGAACTCATGATTTCCCTTTTTCTTGAAAATTTTCAACACGCAAAGGTAGTCCGGACAGAGGAAATACGTAGAGCAGCTTCTTATTTAGATTCATTCTTCACTAATTCGATCTCTCACCTACATAAAGAAACAGAACAAACCGTTCAAGGTTCATTCGGGCGCTTCACGGGGAGCGGTTCGGTGATCTCCGCTTGCACGAAGTTTGAAAATCGCCCGCAGCCGTTTTCTCAGGCAAAAGTGAAGGCATATATTTGTGAAAATTGAACTCCCGGAGATACGTCTGCGGCAGAAACCAACCTGAAAAACCATGCGATACCGTCCCCTGAGTGCCCAAACCTACACGAACCACCGAAAGAAATTCAGCCACACCCTGCCTGCGCTTTCGATGGCGATTTTTAATTCGAACGATGTGCTGCCCACCAATGCCGACGGCACCATGCCCTTCAGGCAAAACAACGATTTGCTCTACCTCTGCGGAGCCGATCAGGAGGAGTCGATTTTGGTCATTTTTCCGGACTGCACGAACCCCGAGCACAGGGAAATCCTGTTTCTGAAAGAGACGAACAGCGAAATAGCCATCTGGGAAGGAGAAAAGCTGAGCAAAGATAAAGCCACGGCACTCACGGGCATCAAGACCATCCGGTGGCTGCAAGACTTTGAGCCCCTCCTCAAGGCCCTCATGGCTGAGGCGGAGACCGTGTTTTTAAACAGCAACGAGCACACAAGGCGCAGCGCCGAAACGGGGACACGCGATGAGCGTTTCGCGAAAAAACTCATGGCTGAGTACCCCCTGCACAATTACGAACGCGCCGCACCGGCCATGCACCGATTGCGTGCCGTGAAGAGCAAGGAGGAAATCGAAAGAATGCAGGAAGCCTGCAAAATCACCGAAGCCGGTTTTCGCCGTGTGCTCAAATTTATTCGCCCCGGGATAAAAGAGTATGAAATTGAGGCAGAGTACATGCACGAATTTCTCCGGCGGCGTTCGCGCGGATTCGCCTACAGTCCCATCGTGGCATCGGGATTCAACGCCTGCGTGCTGCACTATGTGGAAAACAATGCAGAATGCAGGGACGGCGACCTCATTCTGATGGACGTGGGCGCCGAATACGCCAATTACGCAAGCGACATGAGCCGCACCGTGCCCGTGAACGGTAAGTTTTCACCGCGGCAACGCGAAGTATACGACGCCGTGCTCCGCGTGATGAAAGCATCTATGGAGCTGTTGAGGCCCGGGGTGATGCTGGCAGCCTACCACAAGCAGGTGGGAAAGTTGATGGAAAAAGAGCTGGTCGAGCTGGGGCTGCTCACCGCTGAAGAAGTAAAGAATCAAGATCCTGCTTCACCTGCCTACAAGAAGTATTTTATGCACGGCACGTCGCACTTCATCGGACTTGACGTGCACGATGTGGGGCTCTGGCACGAGCCGATTCAGGCGGGCAACGTGTTTACTGTAGAACCCGGCATCTACATCCGCGAGGAGAACCTCGGCATCCGGCTCGAAAATGACATTTTGATCACCGAAGACGGGTACATCGACCTGATGGCCGACATTCCGTTGGAAGCCGACGAGATCGAGGCATCCATGGCGGAATCCGAGGCAGTTACAAGCTGAATTTACGGCTGCACACGCGGTCGCCGTCGAGAATGAGAATGATGTAACGGCGCTCCGGAGAGAGCTCGTCAACCTTGACGGGAGTGCGGGCACCCGTGATGGCGCCGGTTTGCAAAATGCGTCCGTTGATGTCGCAAATATCAAAAAGGGTGCGTTCAGTTTGGGGAAGGTACCCGATGTCAATGGTTCCCGTGGAGGGATCTCCGTGAATTTGAATTTTTTCTTCTGCGCTGATCATAGGGGATGGCTGTTATTCTGTTTCGTTGAAAAACACCTTTCGATACGTCAGCGGCCCGTATTCCGTTACAAAACCCTTTTTTATTACGACGAACTAAGTAATATTACAGCCCAACCACACACAACAGTGCTCGAACCGAGAAGGCCGACCGCAGCGGAATTTCCCGAAAGGAAAACCGAAAACACCCCGGCGGGGAGCCGCACAAAGGATTTTTAACGGGAAAGTAAAAAAGTAGCCCCTCGGGCGGACTATTCCTCAGTCTCTTCACCTCGGTTTTTGAAAAAGGCATCCCACCCCTGGGCCGTGAGCGGATGGGCGGTACCGTCGCGGGCGATGAGCTGCGCAGCGGCGCCTTCGACCATGTGGCCGATCACGGTGAAATGGGGGCTGCCTTTGAGCTTGTCGAAATCCGCCAAGGCCACGGTGAAAAGCAGCTCGTAATCTTCTCCCCCGCTGAGGGCGCACAAGGTAGGGTCCAGTTTGAAATCAGAGGCTGCGGTGACCACGGTAGGGTCGATGGGGATTTTTTCTTCGTAGAGGGCGCATCCCGTTCCGCTTTGGTCGCAGAGGTGCAGAATCTCCGAGGCGAGGCCGTCGGAAATATCGATCATGCTCGTGGGGCGGATGCCGAGCTGCTCGAGCATGGCCACGGCATCCACCCGTGCCTCCGGTTTTAGCTGCCGCTCGAGGATGTAGTCGTGACCGGCGAGGTCGGGCTGCACGCCGGGGGTAGATTCGAAAACCGCCTTTTCACGCTCGAGGAGCTGCAGGCCCATGTAGGCCGCACCGAGATCGCCCGAGACCACGAGGAGTTCCTTATCTGCGGCGCCGGAGCGATAGGCGATGCGGTCCTTACCCACCTCACCGATCACGGTGATGCTGACCGTAAGTCCGCTGAGGGAGCTCACGGTATCACCGCCTACCACATCCACATTGTAGGCCGCCGCGGCAGCATTGATGCCCTCGTAGAGTTCTTCCACCGCCTCCAGGGAAAACCGGTTGCTGATTCCGATGGAAACGGTGATGTGGGTCGCTTTGCCGTTCATGGCGCAAATATCTGAAACATTGGCCGCCACAGCTTTGTAACCGAGGTGCTTAAGCGGGGCGTAGGTCAGGTCAAAGTGAACGCCTTCCGTGAGCATGTCGGTAGAAATGAGCAGGTACTTCTCCCCGATATCGATCACAGCGGCATCATCGCCGATGCCTTTCACTGTGGAGGGGTGCTTCACCGCAATTTTTTCTGCGAGGTGCTTGATCAATCCGAATTCTCCGAGCTTGCTGATTTCTGTTCTTTCCATGACGTGGTAGAAATTGGGGGGCAAAGGTAAGGGATTGCGGGGGGATGCCTTGAGGGTTGGGGTATTCAATTTCGGCTGCCCGGGCTGCAAGCAATACAGGCCGGCCAAGCAATGCGGAAGTAGGAGTAATTCGGTCGTCTTGCCGGCGGCGCGTCAATTGACAGTCCCGAATGAATGCCGCGAAATCAGTCAACCCTTTATTCTCGAGTCGACCTCTAACTTTAATTGTGGTAGATGTTTCCGAATGATCACCCACACCATTGAAGTATCCATTAAATCGTATGCATGAATCAGCCTGTTTCTGAATCCGGCTATTTTGCGGGTTTGTGAGAGCGGGTTATCAGGCATAAGGGCATCAAACTTTTTGACTGCTTCTCCAATAACACCCAACTGTCGCTCAACCGCGCTTTGGGTTTAAAAGTCCTTGTTGTAATCCTCAAAATCAGGGGTGTCAGAAATAAAATCCTCGATAAGCCCAATGGCTTTTTGAATGTCAGACAAGTACTTGAGCGCTTCGTCCGTCATGAATCAATTTTTTTGCGGCCTCTGTCTGCTTCCGCAAATAGGGGTTTTGGAGGGAGGAATCCGTGAGCATATCTACCTTTCGACCAAAATAGGCTTCAAGGGCATCCCAAAGTCCAAGCAATTTTTCGCCTCTTTCCAAGGGATCATGCTCATCCACCTCCACCAACCCGCCAATGTCGCTTCGCACCGGGTCGAAATCCTGCCGACCGGCTGAGCCAAATACGTACATAGCGCCCACCTCCTACTGCCGGCACAACTGCCTGAATCGTTCTATATCCTTCGAAATGAAGTCATGGCTAAACATGTGATAAAGATAGCGCTTTTGCGCGTATCGTGAAGTGGTGGGGGCGGTGCAAGCAACACGCTATGCATCACTTGCAATGCCCTTGCGCCACTCAGCACTTCGTTGCGAAGCATTTACCTTCGGTGAGGTCGCTGTGTATTCTAAGATAAATGCAACTAAAGTTTTCAACAATAGTTGACTTTGTGTCTATAGGTTTCAACATATGGTGTCCCTCGGTTTACCACTGCGAAGATTCTATGCAGTACTTTGTTTCTAA
>PXBH01000048.1 GCA_003565555.1 Cryomorphaceae bacterium
CTGTCGGTGATGTGGAAAAGGATCACCTCGTGCTTGTTGAATTTCAGGTGCTGAAGGGCAGAGAATAGTGCATCGCTTTCAGCCGAATTGTCGAACATATCGCTGAAGATAACCACCAGCGACCTGCGGTGAATGCGCTCAGCAATCTCGTGCAGCGCAAGGACGGCCGCGGTTTCGCCGCCGTCATCGGGCACCTCGGCGATGGCCCTTTCCATCTCCTCAAAGAGAAATTTATGGTGGGCCTTGGTGCTCTTGGCCGGGGCGTGCAGGTGTACCTTTCCGGAAAAAGTGGACAGGCCTACCGCATCGCGCTGACGCCGCATCATTTCTGTGAGCGCAGCGGCGGCATACACAGAAAAGGTGAGCTTGTTCTTGTCGTCCGGGCCGTCGGGCTCCGGATAGCGCATGGACGAAGAGATGTCGAGCAAAATGCGGCAGCGCAGGTTGGTCTCTTCCTCATACCTTTTTACGAAGAGCTTGTCCGTTTTTGCGAGAAGTTTCCAGTCGATATGGCGGGTGCTTTCGCCGGTATTGTAAAGACGGTGCTCTGCAAATTCGACCGAAAAGCCGTGGAACGGGCTCTTGTGGAGTCCGGTGATAAAGCCTTCTACCACCTGCTTTGCCAAGAGCTCAAGGCTGGTGAGGTTTTGGTATTTCCTGCGGTCGATGTTTATCGGCATGGGTTCAAATCTACGAAGAATCGGCGAGGCATGCAGAGACATGAAGGCAGCGGGAGTGAATAAAGCAGCGCGGGAAAGCGCCGGTTGCAGGGGGGTGAAAATGTTCGCTGATTCATTTGTACTCCCTGACCGTTGCCCGGAAGGGTTCCCTGAGGGTGAATTTGTCTCGGAGACAATGCGCACAGACCGGGGGGTGACCCCGTGTAAAAAGTACGACACCAGGGCAATCCCGCAGAAACAAAAAAAGCACCCGTTCAGGTGCTTTCACGTTTGAATTGCATATCCCGCTTACATCTGGGCGTCCAGCTTTTCGGTAAGGATATTCTTCGGTACGGCTCCGACGGATTTGTCTACCACTTCGCCGTTTTTCAGGAAAAGAATGGTCGGGATGTTGCGGATGCCGTATTTGGCACTGATGCCGGGATTCTCATCCACATTCACCTTTCCGATGACGGCCTTGCCGTCGTAGTCATTAGAAATTTCTTCGACGATGGGTCCTACCATGCGGCAGGGACCGCACCACTCCGCCCAGAAATCAACGAGTACGGGTTTGTCTGATTTAATTGCGAGTTCGTCAAAGTTTGACTCTGTGAATTCTACTGCCATTTTACTTTCGGTTTAATTTCTCGCACAATTTACGAATGCCTATCGGGCCGTCGGGAACCGTGCCTTGATTTTTATGCAAAATTAGCCATTTAGCGCGTACTTTAATTCAGTCATGGCATCTAATCGGCTTATGGTTTCATTGGACAAATCTATTTTGCGCGAACGCGAAGGCATCCGGATGCTCAGCTTGCGCATCGGGTCGAGGATGCGAAACTCTACCGGGCAGGTATTGCCGTTCTTTTTGGTTTCGAGAATTTGGTCGAGTTTGCCCAGCAAATCGTCGTTCACATCATCGAGGCGCAACTCCAGGGTTACTTTACGGGTTTGTTTTTGGCGCAGATCGTTGAGCAACTCAATTTTGGAGACTTTAAACTCCAGGGAGTCGTCTTTGCTGAACTTGCGGGGCTGCACCTTTCCGCGGACGAACAGAAAAGCGCCGGGGAGAAGAAAATGCTTAAGCCGGAGATAATCCTCCGAGAAGAGGAAAAACTTGAACGTATCGTTGAAGTCCTCCATTTCAAAGCTGCCGAAAGGCTTCCCTGTTTTCGTCATGCGGTGCTCTACACTGCCTACCATACCCGCGAATGCCAGTTCACGTCCCCGATTTTGCTCAAGATGCTGCAAATGGGACAGCGTAGCGGTGCTGAAGTTTTCAATCTCCACCTTGAAATCGTCCAGCGGATGAGCGGATATGTAAATGCCTACCACCTCTTTCTCTCGGCGCAACTGTTCTTGGTTGCCCCAAGCTGCAATCTCGGGCGGGACCGGAGTTTGCACCTCCACGGCCACAGAATCGCCGAAGAGATCGGGAGGCGCATCTGCTGCGGTCTGCATGGCACTGCCGAATTTGAGCAATTGCTCGATGAAGAGCTGTCCGTTATTGCCTGTCGGGGCGAGGTACTGGGCGCGGTGCATCCCTTCGAAACAGTCGAATGCGCCGGCGAGTACCAGGCCTTCCATCACGCGCTTATTGCACTGACGGAGGTCTGTACGCCGCACAAAATCGTAAATGTCCTTGAAGGGCCCGTTGGCCTCGCGTTCGGCTACGATGCTGCGCACCGCTCCCTCTCCCACGCCCTTGACCGCCGCGAGACCGAAGCGGATTTCGTCGTTTTCGTTGACGGTAAATTTGAGGTTCGATTCATTCACACTCGGCCCCAATACGGGTGAACCCATGCGTCGGCATTCTTCCATAAAGAAGGTCACCGACTTGATGTCGTTCATATTGTTGCTCAGCACGGAGGCCATGTAGGCGGCGGGGTAATGTGCCTTGAGGTAAGCCGTGTGAAAAGCAATGAGGGCGTAGCAGGTAGAGTGCGACTTATTAAAGGCGTAACTCGCGAAGGCCTCCCAGTCTTTCCAAATTTTCTCCGCCGTTTTTCGGTCGTGGCCGTTGGATTCACAGCCCTCCAGAAATTTCGGCTTGAGCTCTTCCAGCAGGGCAAAAATCTTTTTACCCATCGCTTTCCGGAGCACGTCGGCCTCGCCCTTGGAGAATCCCGCCAGTTTTTGCGAAAGCAACATGACCTGCTCTTGGTACACGGTGATGCCGTAGGTCTCTTTAAGAAATTCTTCACTCGCTTCGAGGTCGTAGGTAATTTCTTCGAGGCCGTGCTTCCGCCGGATAAAGCTGGGGATGTATTCCATGGGGCCCGGGCGGTATAGGGCATTCATGGCGATAAGGTCATCGAAGGTCGTGGGCTTCAGGTCTTTCATGTGCGCCTGCATGCCGGGGCTTTCATATTGGAAAATGCCGACCGTATCGCCGCGCTGGAAGAGTTCGAAGGTCTTCTCGTCGTTGAGGGGGATTTCGTCGGGGACGATCTCCTTTCCGTAGCGCTCTTTTACAATTTCCACCGCGTCCTTGATCAGGGTCAAAGTCTTGAGTCCGAGGAAGTCCATTTTGAGCAGCCCGGCATTTTCAACCACCGAGTTATCAAACTGGGTGCACCACATGTCGCTGTCTTTGGCCAGAGCCACGGGTACGAAATCCGTGATATCGTCCGGGGTGATGATCACGCCGCAAGCGTGAATCCCCGTGTTGCGCACCGAACCTTCTACCGCCCGCGCCTGGTTCACCACTTCTGCCTCGAGACCGGTGCCTTTCGAAATTTCGATCAGCTTCTTTGCCCCTTCAATTTCAGTATCCCTCAGCTTGCTCTTCATGGTTTTCTCATCCATGGCGAAGAGTTTCTTCAGGGTGGTCATGTTCGGAATCAGTTTCGCGATCCGGTCCGTGTCTCCGAGGGGAAGTTCCATGACGCGCCCGGCATCGCGCACGCTGGATTTGGCGGCCATGGTACCGTACGTGACGATTTGGGCCACCTGATCGGCGCCGTACTTATCGATCACGTAGTCGATCACGCGCTGCCGACCGTCATCGTCAAAGTCGATGTCGATATCAGGCAGCGACACGCGGTCGGGGTTGAGGAAACGCTCAAAAAGGAGGTCGTACTTGATGGGGTCCACATTAGTAATTCCGGTACAGTATGCCACCGCCGAGCCCGCCGCCGAACCCCGGCCCGGCCCCACAGATACGCCCCTGTCGCGCGCCACCGCACAAAAATCCTGCACGATGAGGAAGTAACCCGGGTACCCCGTGCGCTCGATGGTGGCGAGCTCGAAGTCCAGACGTTCGCTGATTTCGGGGGTGATTTCCCCGTAGCGTTCCTTCGCCCCTTCATAGGTCAGGTGGCGGAGGTAAGCATTCTCACCGCGCTTGCCCCCGTCTTCATTGTCGCGCTCATCGCGAAACTCCTCGGGGATATCGAATTTCGGCAAGAGCACATCCCGCTGCAGTTCATACCGCTCTACCTTCGCGAGAATCTCTCCCACGGTGACAATGGCTTCCGGGAGATCGGCGAAGAGTTTTTTCATCTCATCCGCACTCTTGAAGTAGAATTCCTCATTGCCGTCCGGCATCCCGTAGCGGTACTCTCGTCCGCGCTTTCCGATGTACTTGCGGGGCTTGTGGACGGACTCTGCGTCGCGCACACAAAGAAGTACATCATGGGTTTTGGCGTCGGCTTTTTCGGTGTAGTACGTATTGTTGGCCGCGAAGTATTTCACCCCGTGCCTTTCGGCAAATTTGAGCAGGGTCTCGTTCACGATGTCTTCCTCCTCAATGCCGTGGCGGTTGAGTTCTACGTAGAAGTCCTCGCCAAACTGCGCTTTCCACCACAGAAATGCCTCCTCCGCCTGACTCTCCCCCACATTGAGAATAAGGAAGGGCACCTCGCCCCAAAGTCCGCCGGTGGTGGCGATCAAATCACCGGAGTACTGCTTGAGCACTTCCTTGTCGATACGCGGCACGTAGTAGAAGCCCTCGGTGTATGCTGACGATGCCAACTTAGCGAGGTTGTGGTAGCCTTGCTTGTTTTTTGCGAGAAGTACGGTTTGGTAGCCGTTGTCTTGTCGGGACTTATCGGTGCGGTCGGCACAGAGGTTGAATTCGCATCCCACCACGGGCGTCACATCCGCTTTAAGTGCGTCGCGCACGAAGTGAAAGGCCGCCATCATATTGCCGTGGTCCGTCATGGCCACGGCGGGCATCCCGAGTTCTTTGGCCTTTTCGGCAAGCCCCTTGACCGTGCTGGTGCTTTGAAGAATTGAAAACTGTGTGTGGCAGTGCAGGTGGGCAAAGGGCAAATCTTCGAGGCCGGAAATGTCGGCCTTCTTGGTGTCTTTGATGTCCGTGACATTCTCGGGGCCCAAATCATCGGCTTTCGCGAAATTGGCATCATCGAGGCGGGGCGCTTCATAAGCCACCTTATGCGGCTCCTTCACTTCCTCAATCCGGGCCACTCCGCGCGTTACCAAACCGAAAAAGCACCGGGCCGTGGCATCTACATCGTATGCCGCATCGTGGGCATCGGCAAAGGGCTCTCCGAAGAGCTTTTCGTGCAGCTCGGTAAGGGTGGGCCATTTGAATTTGCCTCCGCGCCCCCCGGGGATAGCACAAAATTCGGTGCCGATTTCTTTGGTATCCAAGACCGGCATCTCGGCTACGGCATAAGGCTGTCCCTGTCGGTGGTATTCAGCCGCTGTGATATTGACATCAAATTCGATGTTGTGTCCCACAGCGTACTTTGCCCGCTTGCGGTCCGCTTCGAAGAGGGCGAGTACCTCACTCAGCAGCTTCCCGTCCTTCTCGGCGCGCTCCGTGTTGATGCCGTGCACCTTGGCGGCATTGAAGGGGATGGTGAATCCCTCGGGCTTCACGATATGGTTGCCCGCAGATACCAACTTGCCGTCCGCGCCGTGAAGCTGCCAAGCAATTTGCACCAGCCGCGGCCAATTCTCTCCGTCGGTGACGGGGGCATTGTAATCTTTGGGCAGACCGGTGGTCTCGGTATCGAAAATCAAAAACATAGGAGGCGGGCTTAGAGACCATCAAAATTACCGGATTTCGGGGGCATTCCCGGAGGATGTTCAAAAGATTTGATAACCTTTTCGGAGGCCGAGAAAAAAGCCGGTGGCGGAAGAAAAAATACGCGCCGTGTCAGGGATGAAAATCGAATATTTTTGCATACCTTCGGAGGAGCAGCCTGCGAATTTGCGCATGCCAAAGACACTAATCGGTATCCGAAAATCCGCTGATCTCAAAAGGATCTTCAAAAGCAACCCGAAAAACCGCTGTAATTTTGCAGTGGTTTTTTGCGGAATTCCGGTTAATAGTTCACGGTAATTCTTCCGTTTTCCAAAACCAGCGTATCCGGACTGAAACCTGCGGGCGTCATGAGCCCGCTGATGCGCGCGTCGAAGCGGCGTTCCAAGGTATTGTTCTCGATGATCTCGACCACACAATCGGAATTGCAGAAAAAAGACTCCGTTTGAAACTCTACCGAAAAACTCAGATCGAATCCCGTCTGATGTTCGCCCACAGCGGGAATGGGCACCATGGAGATGCCCGCTTGGATTCCTTCCGGAAATGAACCCGTAACCGAGAGCGACTGCGGTGAAGATGTGAATACGGCAGAGAGCTCATCAGTCTCGTACGCTTCGCCGTCAAGAGTAAATCGAAAAACTTCCGTAAATCCGGGTGCTGCGGGAGGTCCGTCGTCATCATCTGAGCAGGCGCTGAACAGCGGGGCTGACAAAACAAGCAGGCAGATAAGCGGAAAAGTTTTCATAATGCATTTTTCATCACCCGAAAGTACGTGATTCTTTTCAAAACTTCCTCAAGGAAATCTGAGATATCGGGCAGTTTGCCATCCCGAATGGGGGCTAAAAGGTCAGTGAAAACGAGAGAAAATCAGGCGCCCCGGGCCGAAGGCCGAAGCTGAGGTATTCGGGCACATTCACCTTGCGGTGCAGCAGCACCATGGCCACATCAAATGCGAAGAGAAAAGCCCCCTGAAGCATGACGGCCCGGCCGTATCCGCGCCACATATCCGGACGGTCGTCAATGTTTTTGGCCCTTTCGGTCATCCAGAGTCCGCCCGCCACGTAGGCCAAATCCAGACCCGCGTTGAAGAGAAGGGTTTTGTCCAGACCCACCTGCTCTTCATACAGCCCGAAAGCCGATTCGGGCATACCCATCCGAAGCGCACCGAAATAGCCGAAAGCCGCAATACCGAGGTTCACCCCGTTCCAGATGGCATTCATTTCGTGAAAGTACCGGGTGGTACCCGCAGTATTGGCCCGCAGGGCGAGGCCTCCCGCGATGTTGACCACGGCCCAAGAGCCGAGCACCATCATCCCGTTTTTGCGGAAGCGAACTTCGCGTTCGAATTCATCTTCGAGAGACTGCCCATCCGCAGCCGACCATGCGAAAAGCAGAATAAAAAGTGCAAGGGAATACTTCATAACGGTCAATTAAGCGATAAAATGTCGGTTTTGTTTTCATCAGGGTGATCAGAGATATTTTAAAAAGAATGCCTGTCGGAAAGTTTACCGGTGATTAATTAGCGTCTGTCAATAAACTCTAATTTATTGACAAGAGAGCGATTATAAGCCAGTAGCTTCAATTCTCTTTTGTGTTTTCAAGCCATGAAGATACAGCTATTTGAGGGGAAGGGGAGATCGGTATCGGTATCTTCATCATCGCCCTAAAGTAGCACTTCCGCCCGCATCAGCCGCCTTGCGATCCATCCGCATTGCTTCTGTAATTCCGTGCCTTTTTGCGCACAAAGTTGGTGGCGGGAAGGAAGGGAGGCAAGATGTGGTTAGACAGGTGGATACTATCTTCAGTTTGAAAAGTTCAATTGAAAGAAAAAGCCCGTGCATCCCTTAAAAACGCCGAGCTCCTGAAGCAATTCAAACAGGTGGAAGAACTCCCGCAGGAAGACCTTGATACTGTTATCACATTTGTAGGGGCATCCCTGAGGGGTTCTAAGGCTTGCCCAGCTTGGTCGGGTTCATCAAGGTAGGAAAGAAGTCTGTCACAAAAATGGTTTCAGTCTTTACTGATGCAAAGTAAATGATCTTGATTTCAAAGTTTCTGCTTTCCTTGTGAAGAATAAACCGAAAGTCGTGGTCCATATGATTCAGGTATTTTTCTTTTGTCCCTACAAATGGATTCTTTGAAAGAGATGCCACTTTCCGGGCTATTGCCAGGTCTATTTCAGCGGCTCTGTCGATAGAAAAATGTTCAAGCAGGTAGGGCAGTATCGTTTCCTGATACCTGTTTTGAGCAGGAGTTGTAACGACTATTTTGAAGCCCTCTTCTTTAGCCAAGATTGATTGTTTTGAGTAAAATCATCTAATGCCACCACATCATTCGTGTCGATCGCTTTCAATGATTCTTCAGCCCGCGATTCCATTTCAGCGCGGATGAGAAGTTCATCGAGTTGCTCCAGAACAGCCTGGCTCCTGACACGCATCAGACGCTCAATGAGCCTAAGTTTTCTTTCCGATAGTTCCATCATCTCAAAGATAGGGTTTCCATGTGAACCTAAGGGTGTAATTTGCTTTCTAAAGCCCTTCTTCTGACGTGCTCCAAAAGCTCGCCACCGCCCCGGACACGACCACAGAATTTTAATGCAGGGAAGCTCTGATGAATTGATCTCCGCACAGCTCACTGACAAAGAACTGCTCA
>PXBH01000017.1 GCA_003565555.1 Cryomorphaceae bacterium
CGGCCTCTGTCACCGCGTGTCCATGGCCCGGAGCGGGTGGTGTATTTCGCAAAAAGCAAACAGGTAAAATGGTTTTTGTAAAAAGCAATTTGCGTATTTGCTCAATACAAAAAGCGAACTGTCGAATGGCCCATGGAGAAGTCAGAAAAAAGGGTGAAACAAGTCGCCGCGCAGTTTAAGCGCTACCTGTTTTCTGAAATTGACCGAAGTGAAAGACTCGTCATCATCACCGGTTACCGCGGTGTCGGCAAAACCACATGGGTAGTGCAATACCTTACGGTGGATGATGTTTATACCTTCGAAGTAGGCGGGCCCGACAAGGGACCGGAACAAATCAAAGGGGTGCCGAGCGCCTACTTGGCGGTCGACATTGAGGGCGGAAGTAACAAGCGCATTCCGCTGTGGCTGTTTGGTATGTTGTATTGACAGGCTCCCTTCCCGTGTCGTGATCATCAGAATTTTCACAAGGACGGGGGCATATCCGCCTGCTACTTCAATTTCTTCACCTTTAACCTCAGCGAATTTCCGATCACGATGACATCTGAGAAGGCCATGGCCAGAGCGGCCACCATGGGATTGAGCAGGCCCGCCGCGGCGATGGGAATGGCCACCACATTGTAGGCAAAAGCCCAAAAGAGATTTTGCTTGATGGTGAGGTAGGTGTGCTTGGAGAGCTTGTAACTCAGCCCGAGGGATTCCATTTCCTTTTGTCCCATGAGAACGATCCGCGCAGAATCTACCGCCAGTGCCGAAGCACCTCCGTGGGCGATTCCCACCTGTGCCCGGCTGAGGGCCGGGCCGTCGTTGATCCCGTCGCCTACCATGACCACGGTGGCATGTTGCGCTGCAGATTCGATATAAGCCAGTTTTTCCTCGGGTTTTACGCCGTAAAGCGCTTCGTCTGTGCCTACAGCTGCTGCCGTGGCCAGTACTTTTTCTTTGCGGTCACCGGAGAGGACCACGGTTTTGAAACCGGCGGATTTGTACAGGGCGACCATCGCTGCCGCACCCGGTTTGAGGTCGTCCTCGATCGCCAATGCCGCGACGACTTTTCCGTCGATCTGCAGTACCAAGTCACCGGGCACTTCGGGGTCTTCGTTCTTTCCGAAAAATACGGTTTCGCCCGCTTCGGTTTTTGCTTCCATGCCGCGTCCTTTCACCTCGCGCACGTCGGAAAGGGTTTCGGCTTCGGCTTCCGCAAAATGAGCGGTGAGCGATGCTGCGATGGGGTGGGAGCTGTGACCTTCGATCGATTTGATCAGTGCATCGGCGCGCCCGCCGATGTCATTTTCGGTATAGCTCGCGGCAAATTTGCCCGTGGTGAGCGTTCCGGTTTTGTCAAAAATGATGGTCTTCGCCTTGGCAAAGCTTTCCAAAGTGCTTCCGCCCTTGATCATGATGCCGTTTTTTGCCGCACGGCCCACACCCGCCACGACTGCCGTGGGCGTGGCGAGCCCCATGGCGCAGGGGCAGGAGATCACCAGTACCGCAACGGCATTCATCAGGGCGATGGTGAGTCCGATGTCGAGCAGCCAATACCACACCCCGAAAGTCACTGCTGAGATCACCAGAACTACCGGTACAAAAATGCCGCTGACCTTGTCGCCGAGGATTTGGATCTCAGGCTGATCGCGCCGTGCTTTTTTCACCAGATCGATGATTTTTTGCAGGGTCGAATCCTTGGCGGGCCGCAGCGCCTCTACCCGCATATTACCCGAAAGCAATACCGTGCCCGAGTGCACTTCATCTCCTTCGGATTTGGCCACGGCATTGCTCTCGCCCGTTACGGCGGCCTCATCGGTGAGTCCGCTGCCGCTCACCACTTTTCCGTCGGTCGGGAAATGGTCGCCTTCGTTGACTTGCAGAACATCGCCCGCTTTTACATTTTTCGGGTCGGTTTCGAATATCTTCTCCCGACTGCCCGCGCGCATCACGATGCGGGCCGTGGTTTCATCCCGCATTTTTGTGAGGGCACTGAGGTTTTTGGCCGTTTGCCGCACAGACCGGTGCTCCAGTACGTTGCCGAGCAAAACCAAGGTGATAATCGTGGCGGCAGTTTCGAAGAACATGTAGTCGTGTACCTCATGTGTGCCCCAATACATGTAAGTGCCCGCGAGGCTGTAGAGAAATGCGGACGTTGAACCCATGAATATCAGTACGTCCATATTGGCCACCCCGGCCTTGATCGATCCCAGCGCCGACTTACCGAAGTGGAAGAAACCGATGGCGTAGACCGGAAGGCAGAGGGCTATTTGCACCAAAGGTTCGTTCAGGAACCAATCGTCCGGGACAAACATGTGCATGAAGAGCGGCAGCGTGAAAACGAGGGCTCCGACAAATTTTTTCTCAATGGCTGCCAAGCCGCCGTCAGACTTCGTATCGCCGGATTTTACGGCGTAGCCCAGGTCCTCGATATTGTCAATGGCCTCTTGCGGGTTTTTGCCCTCGATAAGGGTGAAGGTCACTTCCCCGTCGATAAAACTCGCATCGGCATCGCGAAAACCGGCCTTCTGCAAGGACTTACTGATCCCCGCCGCGCAATTGTTGCACGTCATCCCGTCTACTTTGAGTGATACCTCTTGCGCTGCCATACTGCAAAATTACGATCATTTTTTCACCTCTTCGGAAATCTTAAAAAGCGTTAATGCACGTAAAAAGGGGAGCATCATTTTGAAACCATGTAAACAACAAGTAAGTTTGCGAGTATTATTCGCAAAAAGAGAAAGACGCACCATGCCCCATCAGCTCAGCCACGTGCGGATAAAGGTCAGCGACAAGGTTTTTCTTAAGAATCCGGAGTCCTCTGAACTGGGGCAGAAAATTCTTTCGAAAGGTCTGTCCATGATAGACGCTCTCGGAACCGAGGGCTTTACCTTTCGCAAACTGGCAAATGAGATCGGCACCGCCGAAAGCACCCTGTACCGATATTTTGAAAACAAGCACAAATTGCTGCTCTACTTTGTGGAGTGGTACTGGGCGCGGTTGGAATACGAGCTCGCCTTCGGCACGGTCAACTTGCCGGATCCGGAATCGGGTCTGCGGCGCGCCGTGGAAATCGTGACCCGAGAACCCGAGGAAGATGCCCGGGATTTTTTTGACCGCAGGCTGTTGCGCCGCGTCATGGTAGCCGAATCATCAAAATCTTTTCTCACCAAGCACGTGGATGACGAGAACCGCGAAGGCCTCTTCGCCTGCCACAAGGGAGTTTGCCGGAGGCTCAGTGCATTGATTTCACAAGCGGCGCCGAATTATGCCCACCCCAATTCACTGGCCTCACTGTTTATAGGTGCACATTTAGAGCAAATATACTTCGCAGAGCACTTACCTTCGCTCAGCGATGCCGGCCAAACGGCAACTTCGCGGCGTAAATTTTTTGAAGACCTCATTTTTAATACCATCCGGGTATGCCCGAAACCAAATACGACACCAAAAGGCCTGTAAGGCGGCTGGGTCATTTTCTCGACAACGAGAGGCGGCTGCTCTACCTGATTCTGTTTTATGCCATGCTCTACGGAGCGATCGGGCTGGTGTTGCCTTTGGGTATTCAGGCCATCATTAATTTCATTTTGGCCGGAAGGATATCCACGTCTTGGATTGTGCTGATCGTTGTCATTACCATCGGGTTGACCATCTCGGGGGTGATCAAAATTGTACAGATGAAATTGGTCGAGCGCCTCGAACAGCGCATTTTTGCCATGTCGGCTTTTGAACTTGCCGTGCGCATACCGCGGATTAAGCTCGAAGCGATTCAGCACCGCTATGCACCGGAGTTTATTAACCAGTTTTTTGACACGGTCAATCTGCAAAAAGGGATCGCGAAGCTTGTCATTGATTACCCCACGGCGGCTCTGCAGGTCTTCTTCGGGTTGATCCTGATCTCAGCCTATCACCCTTATTTTCTTTTCTTTTCTCTCATCGTGGCCCTTGTGCTTTACTTGCTGTTTAAGTTTACCGGCCCCTTGGGGATCGACAGCTCCCTGCGGGAGTCGACCGGCAAGTACAAGGTGGCCGAATGGCTCGAAGAACTGGGCAGAAATATGGGTACCTTCAAGCTGGCGGGGATTACCAATCTCCCCATGCTGAAGATAGACAAGCTCGTTTCAGACTGGTTGCATTACCGCAGACGCCACTTCGGCATTCTCATCACGCAGTACAAAGTCATGGTGGTATTCAACGTGCTCACCGTGGTTGCACTCCTCATTTTGGGCAGCCTGCTTTTGATTGACAACCAGATCAGCTTCGGACAATTTGTCGCCGCAGAGATTGTGATCATTCTCATAATGAATTCCATAGAGAAGTTGATTACGGGCCTTGCATCGGTCTATGATACCCTCACCGCACTGGAAAAACTCGGGATGATCACGGACCTGCCTATGGAAGGCTCACGCAGCGAGCGCGCTCGAGACCTGAGCGGTGCACACGGATTCGAAATCGTGACCGATGACCTCACCTTCCAATACCCCGAAGCCGACCGTCCCGCTATTTCTAAAATGAACCTGACCATCCGTCCGGGGGAGAAAATTGCCCTCGTGGGCACCGAAGGCTCCGGCAAGAGCACATTTATGCAGCTTCTGGTTGGCCTCTACGATGCTTATGACGGTAGAATTACCTACAATGACATCAGCTTGGCCATCCTTAAACACGATGCTTTGCGCTCGGAAATCGGAGACAATATTTGGCAAGAGTCCATCTTCGCAGGTACGCTTCGCGAAAATCTGACCTTGGGAAGAGAGGGCATTCCGGATGAAATGATTCGCGACCTGCTGCGTTTGGTAGGTGCTGAGGAGGGGATCAATCGATTGGACAAAGGGCTGGACACTACACTGCTTACCGGAGGCCTGAAATTACCGAGCACGCTCACCAAAAAACTCATGCTCGCGCGGGCACTGCTCGGCGACCCCAAATTGCTGCTGCTCGAATTGGAGTCTGACTTTCTCACCATCGAAGAGCGAGAGCGGCTGGTCAAATTTGTCCGAGACCGCAATTGGACTGCATTGGTGTCTACACGTGATATGGATGTGATCAGGAGCGGGGACCGTGTTATTTATATGGAGCGCGGAAAGGTGGCTTTTGACGGAGACTTTGAACAATTTAAAGCGGAAGGTTATGCTAAATATTTCGGATAACCGGTTAGATGCGGACAATTATATCGGCGACTACAAGAGCCTGCAGGAGGTGCAGCACCGCCGTGATCCGAAAAAACGGCTGCGCGGTTTACTGATTACGCTTTTGTTTTCACTCGCTTTTCTTTTTGTTCCCTGGACGCAGAACGTGCGGGCCCCGGGGTCGGTAATCACACTCTATCCGAGCCAGCGCCCCCAAACGGTGCAAAATGTGATTCCCGGAAGGATTGACCACTGGTATGTGCGTGAGGGCGAATTTGTCAAAAAAGGAGATACTATACTGCGCATCACAGAGATTCAAGATGCCTTTTTCGATCCTGCGCTCATTGAGCGTACACGGAAGCAGATCACGGCGCGAACGGGTGCCATGGAAAATTACCGCGAGAAGGCCGAAGCGCTGGAGGATCAAATAGAGGCCCTTACGGTCAATAAGCGCAACAGGCTTGAGCAAGCCGAAAACAGGGTCGCGCAAACACGGTTTCGCGTCATTTCCGACAGTATGGAGGTGGAGGCCTCGCGGGTGGATTTCGACATTGCTAACGAGCGGTACGGCCGTATGAACGAGCTTTTCAAGCAGGGCCTTAAGTCGCTCACCGACCTCGAGACCCGGCAACTTACCGTGCAGGAAACACAAGCAAGGTTGATCAGCGCGGAAAACCGGCTCCTCGCTTCGCGAAATGAGTATATAAACGCCGTGATCGAGCTGAGCGGGGTGGAAAATGATTTCGCCGAAAAACTCGGAAAGGCCCGCTCCGAGCGCAATTCGGCCAGGAGCTCCTATTTCGAAACGGAGGCAGCTGTCACGCATCTGGAAAATCAATTGTCGAATATCGAAATGCGACTGGGCAACTATTATGTCACTGCCCCCCAGCCCGGTTATGTCACCAAAGCCATTTCGGTAGGAATCGGAGAAAATATCGCCGCGGGCACCAAAATTGTCAGCATTATGCCCGCTACCTATGATCTCGCCACGGAGATCTTCATCGATCCCGTAGATTTTCCGCTCCTCAGAAAAGGAACCAAGGTGCGGCTCATCTTCGATGGGTGGCCGGCCATTGTTTTTTCGGGTTGGCCACAACTCAGCAACGGAACCTTCGGCGGGAAGATTCTGGCCATCGACAATTTCATTTCACCAAACGGGAAGTACCGCATCTTGGTGGTACCGGACCCCGATGAAATACCCTGGCCGGAAGACCTGCGTTTCGGCTCCGGCAGCGACGGAATCTTGCTGTTCAAGGATGTGCCGCTCTGGTACGAACTCTGGCGACAGCTGAACGGATTCCCGCCCGACTACTACCACAATCTCGGAGAAAATACGGTACTCGGAGGCTAATGCGTCGGTCGAAACTATACTACGCCCTGATTTTTTCCCTGCTCGGGTTTATCGCCTTTCCGGCAAAAGCGCAAGACCGAGGGGGGAGCGACCCCTATGCGCGCGCTTTTGCTGATTCGGTGCTCACCTATGAGCGATACATCGACCTTGTGGAGGAGTACCATCCGGTCTCCGTCTTGGCGGATCTGGAAGTAGATTTGGCAAGGGCTGATTTGCGTCGGTCGCGCGGCGGTTTTGATCCCGCCTTGTACGGCGACTATGCCACTAAAGAGTTCAGGGAAAGCCGGTACTACGAATACCTCGATGCAGGGGTAGAGATTCCCACTTGGGCGGGCCTCAGTTTTCGCGGAGGCTTTCAGAATTCGAACGGGGCTTTCATCAACCCCGATAAGCGAATTCCCGGCCCGGGACAGCTCAGTGCGGGCCTTTCTGCTCAGCTCGGTGCGGGCCTCCTCATGGATGAGCGCAGGGCGGCCTTGCGTCAGGCGCAAATAGGCTTAGAGCAGGGTCAGCTCGACCGCGTGATTCTCCGCAACAGACTTTATGTGGAGGCCACCACGGCCTACTACCGCTGGGCATTTGCCGAGGCGGCCTTGCGCATTGCGGAGGAGGCCCTGGAATTGGCCAATTTTCGCTACGGCGCAGTACGCGAAAATTTCCGCTACGGCGATGTGCCCGCCATCGATACTGTGGAGGCTTACACCCAAGTGCTCAACCGCCTGAATCTGTGGAAGGCGGCCCAATCCGACTGGGTCGAGGCATTGAATACGGCAGAGGTTTTTCTCTGGGACGAAGAGGGGAGGGCACGGGAGATCCCCCCGGGCATTCGGCCTAAAACGCTCAGTCCCGACCCTTCAATAGCCGAAGGCCTGCCCATGATCATCGACGCAGACCATCCCGAGCTCCGAAGACTCCGTACGGTGACGGATTTTTTAGACATTGACCGCAGACTCGCCGCGGAATTTCTGCGCCCGCGGGCAGAACTGAGGTATAATTTCTTGTCCGAGAATGTGATGATGAATTCCGATGAGCAAATATTCAGCAACGCGGGCTTCTTTGACAATAATTACACCTTCGGCGCACGGGTATTTTTTCCCCTCTTCATGCGCGAAGCCCGCGGCAGGGTGGGTATGGCGAAGGTGAGGATGCGCATGGTCGATCAGGACTATTACAACCTCGATGCTTCCCTTTCGGCAGATCTCGACGCCGCATTGGTACGCTTGCAAAATCTGCGCGAACAAATCGACTATACGGGTCAGAATGTCGAGTACCTCGGCAGGCTGCTTGAGGGTGAGCGGGCATTGTTTGAAAACGGCGAGAGCAGCCTTTTTCTTATCAACGCGAGGGAAACCCAGCTGGTAGACGGTCAAAATATCTATGTGAATCTCTTGGCCCGTGCAAGAATCCTCTACGCGGAAATTCGCAACATCGCCGGTCAGGGCTTTTGATACCGCATTTTTTTTCAATGTCACCTCGCAGTAAACTGCGGAATCTTTATCTTTGCAGCCTGATTTTATACGGTGGTTGTAGCTCAGTTGGTTAGAGCGCCTGATTGTGGTTCAGGAGGTCGTGGGTTCGAATCCCATCTTCCACCCGATGAAAAACCGGTCGAGAGGCCGGTTTTTTTATGCTCCGAAAATCCCAAGCCTTTTCGGCTTGAAGGATTTTCGGGGCATAAAAAAACACAGACGCGCAAGCGGCTGCCGGTTTTTTCATCGCGGCTCCCCCCGCCCGGGATCGCCGCGCCTTTTTCGGCGCGGC
>PXBH01000189.1 GCA_003565555.1 Cryomorphaceae bacterium
ATCAGCGAGTACTGGTACACACCTGCCGCGAGGTTTGCATTGAGACGAATGGTCTCTTGCTTTCCTGCGGGACGGTCGCCGAGTTTGCGCTGCTCTACTACACGGCCGTTCATGTCGTGCACGGTGAAAGTCACGTTTTGAGCGGGCTCAAAAAGCTCCCAATCAATCATCGTTTCAGAACCGTTTACGGGGTTCGGGTAGTTCTGTCCGAGGAAGAACATCAGGGGCTGCTCAGTATTCGAAGATACATCACCTGTTTTACCCAGACGGATGGCGAAAACGTTTCCTCCGATAAAGAAGTTGGCCACATCGTCACCGATGGTTCCCGAGAAGAGTGAGGCTGCCTCCGAACGCTGGGTGCTGATCAGGGTCCAAAGGAATCCTCCTTCTGTACCGGGGGCATCGGGAGGCGTACCTACTTCAACCATTCCGTTGTACACGAATTGCGGGTCTGTCACAACGGGCTGCGGGAGCATCACGTTGATCCACTGCACATCCTCCGTAAGCAGCGGAGCATCGTTCAAGACTCCGGCATCAGAAATGAAGAAACTCACTTCACCTTCCTCGAATGCATATTCGAAGCCTCCGATACCGCCGTCATTGGGCGGGGGCTGATTCTGAAAAATTGAACCTGTAGCCACATTGAGCTCGATAGATTCGAAGAGGGCTACATCGGGGGCTACGTCACCGGTAGTGAGTGCAAACTGAATGTAGTCAATCTCACCGGGCTCTTGATAGCCGAATCGGGTCAAGGCGGTGTAGTCTGCTCCCACCCAACCCGGTGCGTATGTCAGTGAGGCACCTGTGTGGCTCATGTATTCATCATGCACTTGGAATGATTTGTCCGCAACCACGTTATCAGCGGGAAAGAAGTCTTCTTCGTCCTGCTCCACGGCAAAAGATACCGTGTATGCGCCGAGCGCCGCAGTCATGTTTTCATCTCCCAGGTTGAAAGAGGGGATTTCTACATCGTCAATCACGATAAATACGCGCTCTCCGGGCGCCAATTCCGGAAGGGTCTCGGAAAACTCGTAGGGTGTTCCGTCGGGGTCAACCACTGTGGCCGTAAAGGTCACATTGGTTTGGGGCAGGAGACCGCGGTTTTCTACGTCAGCGGTGAATGACAGCGGGCGCACTTGGTCTTGGGCGTAGTGGCTGTATTCGTAGGTTTTCACAAAGTCAATATCATCACCGAAGAGTTCGTTGAAAATATCGGGATTGTCGATTGTAGCGAACTTATCGTAGTAAGCATTGCGCAGGGTGATGTAGTTATCGGGTGCTTCGGCGATGGCCACGTCATCTACGGCCCAGAACCAGCCCCAGTTTGCGCTGTACCGAAATCCGATCCAAACTTCAGGTTGATCGGCCAATTGAGCGGTCAGGTCTACGATGGTATATTCCGGGTTGGCTGTGTTCGTATTGCCTGCGAGCCCTTGGTTCACCTGCACGCTGGTCCACTCCTCGCCGTCGAGGCTGTAGACCACGTAGTATGTGGTAGCAAAATTCCGGGAAACCTGATAAAATTCCAGTCCCACATTTTCTACACCGGTAAGATCGATCGGATCCGCGGTGTGGATGTAAGCATCCTGAACGGAGCCGTCTCCGGCGGGGTCTGCATTGATAAAGGCAAAACCGTTGTCGAAAGTGGGCAGCATCATCGGGTTCAAAGCACCTACCGGCGACACTTCATTGTCCGAAATGATCTCCCAAACGATGCTCGGGGGCGTGTGGTTTTCCCCGTAAAAGGTGGTCCACTCTGAGGGGTCAGAGAAGTCACTGCTCCATATCGCCGCGCCTCGGGGCTCGGGAACAGGCTGTGCATTTTGCACGGATTGCTTGAAGCTTTCAGAGAGGTCTGAGTGCTTCAAAACTTTGGTATCCTCATGAAACTTCGAGCCTTGCTGCGCTGTGGCTGCAGTTCCGAGTCCCAAAAACAGTAGTGAGTAAAACAGTTTTTTCATAGGGTTGTGCTTTTTGTTTGTTGTACAAAGTTAATGATTCAGATGAAACAGCCGCATCTTTTTACAGGCATGCTTGGAGCCCTGATTCCGCTGATTTCAAGCCTTTCGAGAATTTTTCTCAATTAAAAAACCGTCTGTGCGAACGCGCACAGACGGCTTCTGAGATCAACGCAAGGTTAAGGATTACTTCGCAATGACCATTTTGCGCACTGCGCGGTGGTCACCGACGATCAGTTGGTACTGATATACCCCTGCGGCGAGGTCGGTATTGATTCGGATGGTTTCTTGCTTTCCTGCGGGGCGGTCACCCAGATCGCGCTGTTCGATCACCCGACCGTTCATGTCGTGCATCACAAATTGGATGTTTTTGCCGGGCTCAAAGAGTTCCCAATCGATGTTGGTACCCATTCCGTCAGCGGGGTTGGGGTAGTTCTGTCCGAGGCGGAATCGCAAGTCCAACATGTTTTCTGTGCTTATCACGTCTTCCTCCACCGGAGAACCGAGCCGAACGGAGAGCCATTGCGTACCGATGAAAAATGCTGCGGCATCACCGCCGATGGTACCCGCAAAGAGAGAAGCACCGGTATTTCGGCTGAGTGAGCGCATGGGCCATATAAAGCCGTCCTCCGTTCCGGGGGCGTCGGGCGGAGTCCCTACCTGAAGTACCGCATTGTAAATCAGACCGGGTTCCACTTGGATGGGCTCGGGAAAGAAAACAGTCACCCAATTGGCATCGGCTGCGGCCACGGGAGATTCATTGAAGAGGTCCGTGCTTGTAATAAAAAGGCTCAAAGGATTGTCCTCCGGAAAGAATTCAATGAAGTCGGCAAAGCTGTCTTCGTACATCGATCCGATTTCAACATCGAGGTTGATGGTTTCAAAGAGTGCAACCTCCGGATCAACATCACCTGTAGTCATGGCAAACTGAATGTACTCGAGCTCCATGGGTTCTGTGAAAGAGTAACGAGACAGGGCCTCAAACTCCGATCCCTGCCAAGTGGAAGGATAGGTCAGCGTTGCGCCGTTGTTGCTCATATATTCCTCGTCTACGCGGAATATTTTATCGCTTACGAAGCTGTCTTCCGGGAACTCTTCTTCTTCATCCTGCTCGACGGAAAAAGAAACCGTGTATTGGCCCAAAATACCTCCTTGCTCAGGATCGTCCAGATTAAAGGCTGCCGGCATGGCATCATCAATGACCATAAAGGTCCGCTCTCCGGGAGCCAGTTCGGGAATGACGTGGGTAAAGGTTTCCGAATTGCCGTCGGGATCCGTAAGCACCGCCGTAAAAGTAACATTGGTCTGCGGCTGCGAACCCAGGTTAGACACATCAGCCGTAAAGCTCAACGGCCTCACTTGGTTGTCGCGGTAATCCGAATACTCAAAGCTGTTCACAAATTCAATGTCTGAACCGAAGAGTTCATTAAAAATATCGGGGTTGTCAATGGTTACCCATTTGTTGTACCAACCCCCGTGCATGAAGAGGTAGTTCTGCGGCGCTGCCGTGAATGCCATGTCGTCAACCATCCAGCCGTATCCCGAACCGAATTGATCGCTGTCCGAAGTATTTTGCCAGCGGAAACGCACACGCACATCGGGTTGATTTCCCGCTACGGAGCTGATTACTGTAACTACGGTGTTCTGCACGGCAGGGTCATTGCCCGGCAAATCGCCGTTCACCACAAATTGCGTCCAAGTCTCACCTTGGTCTACAGAAATTTCGAAAGAGACCACGTCCGTGTTGAAAGCCCTGTAGCGCTGTTCAAATTGAAAAGCCACGTCAGGCTCATCGATGAAACTGAAAGATTCCGTATGCGTCAATGTGGCGTCTTGGGGGTCTACGCTGCCCGCCAAGAGAAATTGGATTCCGTTAAAGGTACCGTACCCGTTGTCTGCAGTGGTACTTTGCATCCCGGCACCTCCCATGAATTGAACCATTTGGGCCGGTGTTTCCGTGAGAATTTCCCACTGTCCCTGACCCTCGGAAGCGATTTCCCACAGACTCGGATCCGAAAAATCATCGGAATAGAAAATTTCTTCTTCATCGCGGCTGTAATTGATCGTTTTCACGGGCTTCTCGACCATCATGCCGTACTCGTTCATCACAAGTTCCGTATGCTCCGTGAAAGTTTTCATTTCTTGACGGAAATCAGAGCTCCTCTGCGCCTTAGCATCAATCCCGACGCCGGCCGCGCACGCGGAAAGCAGAAATAGTAACGTTTTTTTCATCTGGGTTTATTTTTGGTGTAAGTTTCGAAAGTAACCATTTCTGTACAATGCAGCGCATCCAAAGAATTTTTTTCTTGCTTTCCCGTAAATTTTGAATTCCCCGGACTTCGGGAAACCTTGCCTTGAGAAACCTGACACCCTGCCGGAAGGACTTGATCCGGGGGGGGAAGACTCGGCACTCCAATCAACTCATATGCAAGCGTCAAGCACAGAGACGCGTAACCCTCCGTAAAGTCAAACCGCAGAAGTCAAAAAAAAAGCGGGCCACAGGCCCGCTTTTTGAGGTTTTTCTTCGGCCATCCTTGGATTCCAAAGGACGATTGTTTCAAGGCAAGAAAGAACATCTCACCGCTACACCGGGGCAGTTTCCCGCGCCGATTCTTCGAATGCTTCGAGGGGAGGACATGTACATACCAAATTGCGGTCTCCGTAGGCGTTATCTATACGCGCCGAAGGTGCCCAAAATTTTGCCGAACGGGTGTATGCCAACGGGTACACCGCTTTCTCACGGGAATAGCTGTGCTCCCATCGGTCTGCGGTAGCCTCTTCGGCAGTGTGCGGCGCATTGACCAGCACATTGTCTTCATTGCCGTAGATGCCGTCTTCGATTTCTTTGACCTCCTTGCGGATGCCGAGCATGGCCTCGCAGAAGCGGTCCAATTCTTCTTTGGATTCACTTTCGGTGGGCTCGATCATTACCGTTCCCGCCACGGGCCATGAGACCGTGGGTGCGTGAAAGCCGTAATCGATGAGCCGTTTGGCAATGTCTTGAACATCGATGCCCTGCGCTTTGAAAGGGCGGCAATCGATGATCATTTCGTGGGCCACCGTTCCGCAGGTGCCTTTGTAAAGCACATCGAAGGAGCCCTCGAGGCGTGCTTTGATGTAATTGGCGTTCAGAATGGCGGTCTTGGTGGCGAGGGTCATACCTTCGCCCCCCAGCATTTTGATGTAGCCGTAGCTGATCAGGAGAATCAAGGCGCTGCCCCAAGGTGCAGCAGATACTGCCGTGGTCTTATTGGCTCCGCCCACTTCTACAAGGCTGTGGCCCGGGAGAAAAGGTACGAGGTGCTCGGCCACACAGATGGGACCCATGCCGGGGCCTCCCCCGCCGTGGGGTATGGCGAAGGTTTTGTGCAAGTTGAGGTGGCATACATCCGCTCCGATCAGCCCGGGGCTGGTGAGCCCCACCTGCGCATTCATGTTCGCACCGTCCATATAGACCTGCCCTCCGCAATCGTGCACAATTTGATTGATCTCCGTAATGGATTCCTCGAATACACCGTGGGTAGACGGATAGGTGACCATCAGGGCAGACAGGCTGTCGCGGTGCTTCTCCGCTTTGGCACGCAGGTCCTCCACATCGATGTTTCCGCGGTCATCACATTTGACCACCACCACTTCCATGCCGGCCATTACTGCACTTGCCGGATTGGTACCGTGGGCGCTGCTCGGAATCAGGGCAATGTTGCGGTGTCCGTCGCCGCGGCTGTGGTGGTAGTTGCGGATTACCATCAATCCGGCGTACTCCCCTTGTGCGCCGCTGTTCGGCTGAAGCGATACCCCCGCCAGTCCCGTCAACTCGCAAAGGGCCCGCTTGAGTCCTTCAAACATTTCGCGGTATCCCGCGGTCTGGGTCTCCGGCGCGAAGGGGTGAATATTGGCCCATTCCGGCCATGTAATCGGCATGAGCTCTGCCGCGGCATTCAATTTCATGGTGCAGGAGCCGAGGGAGATCATGCTGTGGGTCAGCGAGAGGTCTTTGTTTTCCAAACGCTTGATGTAGCGCATCAATTCCGTCTCCGAGTGGTATCGGTTGAATGAAGGGTGGGTCAGGAAAGCACTTTTTCTTTTGAAAAAACCCTGTATCGGAGAAGGAGCCTCTGCGGGGATTTGGCTGTCATCTCTCCGGGAGGCCTCTGCAAAGGTGTCGAAAATATCGTCAAAGTCGCTTCTGCTTACCGTCTCGTCCAGGCTGATACCGACGTGGTTGGTACTGAAGTACCGCAGGTTGATCTCGCGTTTGGCGGCGGCCTCTTCGATCTTCACTTTGGAGGTGCCTTCCGGCAATTCGATCATCAAAGTGTCAAAGTACACCTCATTCACGATACGGTAGCCCAGGCTTTCGAGACTTTGGGCCAGTCGGGTCGTTTTGACATGGATGTCGGAGGCGATTTTGCGCAAGCCGTCGGGTCCGTGGTACACGGCGTACATGGAGGCCATGATGGCCAGCAGGCTTTGCGCCGTGCAGATATTTGAAGTCGCTTTGTCGCGGCGTATGTGTTGCTCGCGGGTTTGCAGGGCGAGGCGGTAGCCCGGCTTACCCAGCCGATCTGTCGACACACCCACCAAGCGACCCGGTATAAGTCTTTTATAGGCTTCCTTTACGGAAAAAAAAGCGGCATGCGGTCCGCCGAATCCCATCGGCACACCGAAGCGCTGAGAATTGCCCACCACCACGTCGGCACCCCATTCCCCGGGAGGAGTGAGCAGGGCGAGGCTCATCAGATCTGTCGCGGCGACAACACCCGTGCCGTTGGCCGCGGCCTTTTCGGCAAATTGGCGGTAATCACACACCGATCCTTCTGCGTCGGGGTATTGCACGATGGCACCGAATACTTTATCATTGAGGTTGAAGCTGCGATGGTCACCTACGATCAGCTCAATGCCCATGGGAATGGCCCGGGTTTTGAGCACGTCGACGGTTTGGGTATAGCACTGCGCGGAAACGAAGAAAATATTGGCGCCGCGCTTCACCGCATCGCGACTTCGAGCACTGTAGAGCACTGACATGGCCTCTGCGGCAGCGGTAGCTTCATCGAGGAGGGAGGCATTGGCAATGGGCATTCCCGTAAGGGCGGTCACCATGGTCTGGAAATTGATCAGGGCTTCGAGCCTGCCCTGGGCGATCTCGCTCTGGTAGGGCGTATAGGCGGTATACCACCCCGGATTTTCAAGCACATTGCGCTGAATGGCCGGAGGTACAATTGTATTGTAGTACCCCATCCCGATGTAGGAGCGGTACACCTTATTCTTTTCGGCAAGGGCGGCGAGCTCGCGCAGGTAGTAGTGCTCACTGCGGCTCCCGGGAAGGTCCAAAGGTTTTTTCAGTCGGATTTTGGCGGGGACGGCTTCATCAATCAGGGCATCGAGTGAAGAGTAACCGGTGGTCTTGAGCATTTCATCGCGGTCTTTGTCGCGGGGTCCGATATGTCTTTTGGGGAAGTCTCTTAAGGGCATGTTAATCGTGTTTTCAGGTGGTATAACAAGGCTGAGGCAATGCGGTTGCAAATATACGGATTCGGGCGGTGGTTTTTGCGGCGGAAGGGTGCGCGATTTTCCGGAGGGGAATCGGGTTTGGTCTTCGATTTTACACCCTCACCGGAACCTCCCGGAGGAGAGAATGCCGGTAAGGCGAGCATGCGTGTGCGATGGTCGCTGAGCGGTGCTCTCTCAGGAATGGCCCCTGAGCGCAGCGGAGCGACCCGGGCTGCCCTCCCCGAGAAACCCGGTGATTTTTTTATCCCTGCCCATTCCTTCCGCCGATGGACGCGGACGGCATTTGCGAACCTTTTCCGTCGGCGGGAACGGCTGTGCCGATTGATACCCCCGGTTGAAACCGGGGGCTATCAAACAGGACACGCCTGACGGCGTGATTCTATACCGTGAAGATGTGTATGGCGCCAAAACACAGGAGTGAAGCAATGTGGGTGCAATCCATTCTTTGTATCGGTCGTAAAAAATGGCCGCGGAGGTAGCTATAGGGAGCCGAAGTCAGCGGGCATATGTGAGCAAAGGATATGCCCTGCCCTCCGCGAGAAACCCTGATTTTTTTTTAATGCCTGCCCGTTTCTTCCGCCGATGAACGCGAACGGCATTCGCGAGCCTTTTCCGTCGGCGGGAACTGCCGTACCGATTGATACCCCCCGGTTG
>PXBH01000230.1 GCA_003565555.1 Cryomorphaceae bacterium
GCCATTTCAAAGAGACCTATCATCGTGACAAGTACCGGGAAATAGGTATTGAAGGGCCTTTCGTACAGGATAACGTTTCCTGGTCAAAGCGGCATGTCCTACGCGGCTTGCACTATCAACGGCGCTACCCGCAGGGTAAGCTGGTCCAGGTTTTGGTAGGGCGGGTGTTCGATGTGGCCGTCGATCTCCGGCCTGATTCCCCGACCTGCGGACAATGGGAGGGGCGCGAATTGTCTGCGGAAAACCATCATCAGCTTTACCTCCCACCCGGCCTGGCGCACGGCTTTGTCGTGTTAAGCGAAGAAGCGGCCTTCCATTATAAGTGTACGGATCTTTATCGACCAGACGATGAAGCGGGTATAGTGGGGGACGACCCGGACTTGGCCATTGCCTGGCCGGTCAGTGTGCCCATTGTGTCTCCCAAAGATACAAATTTGCCGCAGTGGCGGTGTTAACGTTACCGCCTGGCACGAACTGCGCGGGAATATACAGAGATGCGGGACGGTATAGCCATCTTAGTGCCGGCTTACAACGAAGCCGCTCATATTGCCGCCGTGGTACGCGCAGCGCGTCGTTGGGCCACAACGGTGGTAGTGGACGACGGGTCTACGGATCAGACGGTAACTTTGGCAGAACATGCCGGGGCCATCGTGCTGCGCCATGGGCCCAATCGGGGCAAAGGACGTGCGCTAGAGCAGGGGTTCGCCTATGCTCGGGAGCACGGCTATGAAGCGGTGATTACCATGGATGCGGATGGTCAGCATGACCCGAAAGATATTGCTTCATTCCTGGCCATCCACACGCAGCAACCACGGGCCGTGCTCATCGGGAATCGTACACATGATTTGCGCGCCATGCCTTGGGTCCGCCGCTGCACCAACCGGGTGATGACTGGACTGTTGTCGCGGCGCATGGTGTGCCGCGTAGCTGATACGCAGTGCGGGTATCGTTTGTATCCGCTGCGGGCATTGGAGCCAGCCTTCGACCTGGTAGCTGGTTTTGCGGCCGAATCAGAGATTCTGGTGCGGTTGGCACAGCGCGGAGTGCCCTTGGTGGACGTCCCGATACGCACCATTTACAGTGGACAACAGAGCAAGATCAGTCCGTGGCGTGACACGTGGCGCTTTTGGCGAATGTGGCGCCAGTTGGCCCCCCGTTAAGCTCGACGCCGTAGTGGTAGCCACTTACTCATGCTCCATAACGTCGGCGATTCAGCAATTCTCATTATGGCCAGAATCGGACGTACAATGCCCTGAGTGACAGGCAAGAATGTCTGTCTTACCGCAGTAAGTCGGTCATTCCTGGCCGACTGGATCGACCCGTGGTGCCGTAATGAGAATTGCTGTTGGCGATTACTGTTGGTTGACTTCAATGGGCGGGCTACGTAGGCTCGATGCCGCGTTCAGAAGGGGCATACCATGCAAGGAAATAAAAAAGGGACCGCAACCGTCGCGATCATTGTGCCGGTGTTCAACGAGGCCGGTCCAGTGGGGGAGGTGATCGAGCAGATACTCAAGGTGCGCGGTGATGCGTCTTGGGAAGTAATTGTCGTCGATGACGGGTCGCGCGACGCGACCCCGGCAGTCTTAGCGGCTTTTGGGGACCGTATTCGTGTGGTGACGCATCCGGTCAACTACGGATACGGTGCCGCGCTCAAATCTGGAATTCGCGCCACCCGGGCGCGAGACGTCATTTTCCTGGATGCCGATGGGCAGCATGACCCACAGTACATTCCCGTTATCGTCGAACGTATGCAGCAATACGAGTTTGTAATCGGTAAACGGCGCAACGAAGAGGGGGTCCCCTTGATCAGACGACCGGGCAAGCTGATGTTGCGGTGGGTGGTCAGTTTTCTGGTTGGCAAGCGGATCACGGACGTGAATTACGGTTTTCGTGGTGGCCGCCGTAAGTTGTACTTGCGCATGCTGGACTTGTTGCCTGACGGTTTTTCCTTTTCGACCACCTCGCTGGTTTACGCGCTCAAGAGCCGGCTCAATATAACCGAGATCGAGATTCCTACAGCACCGCGCAAAGGGACCAGCACGGTGCGGATGGTACGTGACGGAGTAGGCACCTTGTTGTTGGCGTTGCGCTTGGTCATGCTGTTCGACCCGCTACGCGCCTTTGCGTATCCGGCCCTCGGCTTGATGTCGGTAGGTCTGTTGTATCAAGTTTATATCATTTTCACGGTTCGTCTGAAGGTGGTGGGTGGTTCGATCCTGTTGATCCTGGCCGGTATTATCCTGTTTCATTTCGGCCTGTTGGCTGACCAGATTGCTTCCTTGCGCAAGGAAATGAGTGTGCAGGCGGGACTACTGGAAGACCGGCTGGAGAAGATCGATGGTGGCTGACAGGCGCCGGACCCTGTTGGTGCTGTGCCACGGGTATCCGCCTTATTATGGTGGTGCGGAGCACGTGGCCGCCCATTTGGCCCGGGCTGCTACGGCCGGTGGCGACTATGAGGTAACGGTGCTGACTTCTGATATCGGGGGGCGTTTAGCGTCTCGGGCGGAGGATAACGGTGTGCAGATCATCCGTGTGCCGACCCGGAAACGGGAGTGGTCGCACCATACGGTCTTGGAGTTAATTTCGTTTCTCGCCGCCGCTCGCCGTATGCTAACGGAGCTGGTTGCGGAGGTGCAGCCGCAGCACGTACTGGCTCATTTCACGTTACCCGCCGGGGCCTTGGCCCGCTCGATCCGGCGCCAGTTGGGGATCCCTTACAGCGTTGTGCTGCACGGATCTGATGTGCCGGGCTATCAGCCGACCCGGTTTGGGGCACTCTACCGCTTGACGGCCGTCTGGGCCCGGTCAATCTGGCGGGATGCAGCCAATGTGATTGCAGTTAGTAACTCCCTGCAGGAACTGGCGGCCCGCACCTGGCCGGAAGGAAAAATTACGGTGATCGGTAACGGAGTGGACACGGCCCGATTCCAGGGCTTGGAACCTGCGGAGGAGGTGGTTTCCAAACCTTGGAAACGGATTGTGGTTGTAGCGCAACTGATCGAGCGTAAGGGCATTCAGCATCTACTGGCCGCTCTGGCCACTCTCCCGGCGGATGAACAACTGGAATGGCGTTGTGACATCTATGGCACCGGCCCTTACCGGCCGGAACTGGAAGCGATCTGCCACCGTCAGGGGCTGACGGAGCGGGTGACCTTTCACGGGTTGGCCGATTACGATCGCATCCCGCGATTATTGGCCGCCGCCGATGTATTTGTGTTGCCGGCGTTGCAGGAAGGTTTACCGCTGGCCTTATTGGAAGCGATGGCGGCAGGGTGTCCGGTGGTGGCCACGGCTGTGGGCGGGATCCCCGCCGTGATTGAGGAAGGGCGTAATGGTTGGCTGGTACCGCCAAGCGATGTTGAGGCCCTGCGCCGAGCCATTACACGAATACTGCATCGCCCCACAGAAGCACGGCGGATGGGAGCGGCCGCTTGCGAAACGGCGGCGCAGTATGACTGGTCAATCGTATGGGAAAACTATGCGAGCCTGTTAAAACAGGGCAATCAAAGCGGCTCGGGACCGGCCTAGGGAGAAGTGACTATTCGCCGTTTACTACAGAGCCGGTTTTGGGCATGGGCGTTGACCTTGACAACGGGGACCGCACTGGCCCAGCTCATTTCCCTCTTGTGCGCCCCTCTGCTGACGCGCCTGTATCTGCCCGCTGACATGGGGGTCTTGGCGACTATGAACGCCGTGGTCGCGGTATTGGCGGTAATCAGTACCGGCCAGTACGAACAAGCATTAATGTTGCCCGCAGACGAGCGGGAAGCGCTGGGCGTAGCGCGCGTGGCCCGATGCATGGTTGTGCTTAGTTGCGTGCTGTTGCTCCTGGTGGTGCAGGTTGCGGGGCCTCCGTTAGCGGCCAGGATGGGTTTGGCGGCCGAGCAGCAGTTTTGGGTCTATATAGTGCCGTTCCTGGTTGGCTGGTTAGGCTTGGAAAGAATTCTGGTACGGTTGCACACGCGGTCTCAGCGTTTTCGGCCGCTGGCCTGGGCGCAGGTTATTCAGCAGGCAGGCTCCAGCACGGGCAAGATTGGTCTGGGACTGATGGGGCATGGCGTAGCCGGTTTGTTAGTGGGCACGGCCGTGGGGCATTTAATGCGATGGACGACTTTGGCGCTCACGTGGCGGCAGGAGCCGCGCACGGCTCCGAAGCCGCTACCGGTAGCGGCCCTATGGGCCCTCGCGCGGCGCTACCGAAGGTTTCCGCTATGGGCCAGCGGTGCCGGCGTGGTGCAGGCCTTGGCCGAACACCTGCCGGTATTGCTATTCACGGCGCTCTACAAGCCTGCCGTGGTAGGCCAGTTTGCTTTAGCCTACACGATCCTACGCCTACCGGCGACCTTAGTCGGGATGAACGTCAACCACGTGTTCCTGGAAAGACTGGTGCGAACCCGTAACGACCAGCCGACCAGGGCGCGGCTCGCTGCGGATGTCTATGTGCGCATGTTGGGGCTAGGCGTGCTCCTGCTACCGGTGATGACATTTTATGGCGACAGCCTATTCCCGTGGGTGTTCGGGGCCGCGTGGGACGTGGCAGGACAATATGCCCGCTGGCTTTCAGTTTGGTTACTGTTTGTCTTTGCGGCGATTCCGCTGCGCAGCGTCTATCTGGCGTTGGAGTATCAGGCCGAAGGTCTGTGGTGGAATGTGGGATTATTACTTGCGCTGGCCGTGGCCATTATCGCCGGCCATGGCTGGGGAGCTGAGCCCTTGGGGGTGATTGCGCTCTGTGCGCTGGCAGGTGTCGTCTCCAACTGGCTGTTTGCTGCGCGTATGTTGTTTTTGGCCGGGGTGCGGTTCTGGGATGTATTGCAAGACTCGTTCGTAGTTTGCGTGGCCGGTTTCGGGGGGCATCTGGCCATTTACGGATTGCTTCGTTGGTGGGATCTTGTTTGATTTGGCTGATTCACAGGGACTTTGAGGTGCCGCAATCCTTGCATAAATTTCAATGCATTCGCCTTGTTCATATCCAAACGTTTTCGTAGCACGGTCGGTCAAGGCCAACCGAGGCGACATGGCGTCGCAAATGGGTTTGGTGCAGGGGTTGCTGGCTGCGGATTCGGTCGGCCACGTGTACGTCTCAACCTATTATCCACACCACTACGCGCGGATGGACCGGGTCGTTACGCTGCGGCCCCCACCGGTACGGGGGTACACGATTAATCGGTCGGAGCGCGAACTCCTGGCCACCGGTGCGTTGGTGACCTGGGGGGGAGGCGTGGATCTGCAGGATCTCGGCAGCAAGCTTAAGCTATGTTTGCTTTGGCTGCGTTTTATTTTGCTTAAGCGATATGGCTCAAAAATTATACTGGGGTGCCAAGGAACGGGCCCTCTACGCAGTCGCTGCGGGAAGGTATTAGTGGCCCGCATTGTCCAACGGTTAGACGGGGGAGTGGTCCGGGAACCCACGGCCCGTCGCTTGGTGGCGGAGACCGGGAATTTGCCTTCCGCGTGTATCCACGAGTCCTGTGATGCCGCCTTCATGCTGGAGCCGCCTGATCCCGCATTTGGTCAGCAATACTTGGAGGAAAAAGGATTCGATCTCAAACAGCCTGTGCTCGGCGTCAATGTTCGGCGTTGGTATCATGAACGGGGCGGCTGGTTCCCTTCAGCCTGTCGCCGCCGCTGGGTTGCTGATCGCATGTCGGCACCTATGCAGCGCTTGCTGAATCATATGGCCGAGGCCATAGCCAGACAAACCGTTGCCCGGCAAATTTTGCTGTTGCCCATGTATCGGCGTGAACCGGAACCGTGGGAGGACGACATTGATCTGCTTGAGGCGCTGCAAGCCCGCCTGCCTACGGATTTTCATGCGGCGATGGTGGACGAAGACCTGGCCACGCCCGCACTGCTGTCCATCTTGTCCGGCCTATCCGCGCTGGTTGGGGTACGATTGCACTCGACGATCCTGGCGCAAGTGGCGGGTGTCCCGGCTCTCCATATTGCCTACGATCACAAGGGCGTCGAACATTTCCAAAGAATGGATATGGCGTCGTGGTGTTTGCCGATTCAGGAGGTTCAAGCAGCTAACGGTGCTGATCTACTGGCCCGAAAACTGGCTGAACTTTTAGCGCACCGGGCGACTTTGGCGCAAACCGTTGCCCAGCGGACGCAGACTCTGCGCACCGATGCCAAGCGGCAACTGCATGAGCTGGTCGACGAGGTGAAAAATGGATAGGGAGCGTTCCCACTGGGTGTCGCCGAGCGTCAGGTTGAGGTAATGATGCCGGACTTGCACATCCTTCTTTCCTCGTTCAGCCGGATACCCCACGATGAAGATCGCTGGCGGGCGTTGCGCGATGCACGGTTACACCGCGCCGTGGTGGAGGCTGCCATGCACTGTCCGTTTTACCGGGAGTGGTTCCGTTCGCACGAGATCGTGCCAACGGAAATACGTAGCGCGGCGGATGCGCTGCAGTTACCGGTGCTCACGCGCGGACGGGTACGCGCGGAAGGGCTGCGAATGGTGCGGGATGATGTGCCGGTGGACACGTGTTCGCAGGAAATGACCAGCGGAACCACCGGCGAGCCTACCACGCTATATACCCGGTCGTCCGAGCTGCGTGTGCAGCACGCCCTGTGGCTGTCCGGTTACCTGCGGGCCGGTTTACGTCCTTGGCACCGGCAGGCCAAGTTTATCATGGCACATAAAATGCCCGCAAAACCGCGTCCCTACCAGCGCTTGGGCGTCTTGCGCCGGGCTTACTTCCCCACTGCTGCCCCCACGGTTGAGAAGCTGCATTGGTTGCGGCGTTTGCGGCCCGATGCGTTGTTTTCGTGGGGATCCATCTTGAGCGAACTGGCGAACCAGTTGGAACAGGAACAGGCGGAGTTGAATATCCCCTTGATTTTCAGTACCTCCGACAAGCTGCAGCGAGAACACGTGGCGGCCCGTATCAAGGGACGACTACTGGATGTGTATGGGTCGATTGAAACCGGTCCGGTGGCTTGGGGGTGTGGCGTGGGCGAAGGTTATCACATTGATCCACGCTGGGCGCATGTTGAGTTGGTGGATGCAGACGGCCAATCGGCCCGGCGTGGGGCGGTAGTGTGCACCCCGCTGTGGCGCCGGGTCATGCCGCTGATTCGTTATCAGTTGGGCGATATCGCGGAATGGGCGGATACGCCTTGTCCTTGCGGCAATCCCTTGCCGCGGATCCGCGCCCTGATCGGACGACACGGCGAACTGCTGAGCTTGCCGAATGGCATCTGTCTCTCGGCCAACGTTGTGGCCGAGGCCGTATGGCAGGGGCCGGGTATCCAGGCATTCCAGTTTGCACAGCGATCCGAAACCGAGAGTATCCTGTTTTTGGTGCCGGGCCCAGGCATTCCTTCCAATGCCGTAGCTCGGGTGCGGGAACTGTTGACACCACGCTTAGCCTCCCCAGTACAGGTACAGATTAAATGCGTCCCGGCGTTGTACCGGGCGCCTGACGCAAAATTCCGGGCCACCTATCCCTTGGCCATGATCGAACGATTGCGATGTGCGGGGGTTGATGTTGAGCGCATATTATCGCAGTGACCAGCGGTCGCGTCCACCTTGACTTACCAACATCGATTGTGTGAGCATCCGCGTATGCTGGATGCGGAATTATCTTTATCCCCGTTGGGGCGAGCCGTGGTAGAATCCGACCGCCAGTATTTTGAGTTGGCCGCCGCGACGGAACCCCTACCTGGTGCGACCTTGGCCTTCATGCCCGGCTTGGAATCCCTGCCTGCGGCATCCGTCGTACACCGCGTGGAACCGGAGCGCGTGGACGCCCCTTTGGCGGGCTGGCTGGCCTTAGTGGAGTCGCGCGCCCGATCCTTGCACCTAAGCCATCTGCGCCTCTATCTGACGTTTGAAGCGGCGGCCTGGACGTCCGTACTCAATAGACACGGCTTTACCCAGCGGGAAGAAGTACTGTTTTATGCACCGGTGATGCCTTGCGCTCAGCGCGATGTCGCCTTGGTCCCGGTCGAAGAACCGCGCGATTGGAAGCAACGCGCGGCCGTTTTCCAGGGAGACGAAAAAGGGTCTGACAGTCACCCGTTTTCTCCTTGCGATTGGGTCGAGCTTGAGCGGCGCAAAGTTCAGACCAATGGGCTGCGATGCCTTAACGTTCTTTATAAGAACGAGATCGCGGCGGCCGTGGGTTACCTCAAAATCCGGGACTTCTTCCGGATAAAGAATCTGCACGTGCGTCGCGCTTGGCGCAGACAGCGAGTGGGCAGCCGAGTGGTCAGGGCCATGCGGGCGCACGCGTATACCTTGCAGGCGCGAGGTTGTGGCGTGATGGCGGTGAACGGCAGTCATGCTGCTAGACTCTATCGCGAAACGGGGATGGAACGGGTGGGCGTTCAGTATGAGTGGATGAAATCCTTAATCTAGGCCCGGTTCATGTTCGATATGAGTGCCTGGCAAACGTGCCCGTTGTAGCCAGGGGTGGCTGTGTTTAATCCTGGCAAGTGCCGAGCGGATCCCTTGCTTGCATCCGAGACCCGTTCGCCGCACGGCATGTGCGAGTTGCTGGCGCAGCATAAGGTGCGTGGCCAGTGGATCGGAGGTGGGCGTATAGCCGTAGGTCGTCATATGATTACGGCAAACAGTTTCTACCAGGCGGATGTCGAGGGGGGAAAGGTCTGTACGATAGCGACTGATGCGCTGTTGTGTTATGGGTCTGCGGGTACGCATATTCCAATGAGCATTTGACGGGCGCGTCTGATCGCTGACCTCCGTTTGCCGCTCGAGGTAGGCCGGTTCGAATGCTAGCCCCATCCATTTGGCGATAGGTTCGACGACAGCAAAGGGGTTACGCACGAGGTCTTCATAGCGCACAAATCGAATTCCATGGCGTCGACCAATTTCAACCCCAATACGCCAGGCGCGGCTCAAGTCGTATAGTGAGGGTGACGAACCACGTGCCGACCGGATCATGTCAGCAAAAGAGCAAATCTGATCTCGCGGATCCCGCACAATCTGCACAAACCTTGCATCCGGCAGCAGCGTGCAAATCTCGTCGATGAAATAAAGGTGTGTCGGCGTCTTTTCAATGATCAGTTGTGAATTGCCCGTGGCGTGCAGTGCAAAGAAATAACGCACCAATTGAGCAATGTTCACCCGGTCGCCTATGGTGCAGTCGCTGATAAATTGTGACCAATCGATGTAGTCTGGCACTCGCCTTTGACGTAAACCTGTGATAAAGCGCTGGGCGGCGGGCACGGACAGTGTCGTCGGAATGGGGCGGCGCCAGGTCGGTGGTAAGCCGTTTGCCTGGCCAACCGTTGGGGTCAGGTCGGCAAACAAGTAAGATTCGGGAATCGGACGTGTTTGGGGATGACAGGCCAAGAGCGTCTGCAAGAGGCTGGTGCCTGACCGTGGCGTTCCCACGATAAACAGAATCGGGGCGTGGTGTGCGGTTTTAGTAAGTCTGAACATCATGCTCGTGCTTGTTAATGGGGTGGCTTATTTATTCGACTTCCTCGTCGGTAGCCAGCTAGCCAAGCACATTCAAACACCAGTATTCCGGGGAAAAGCAGCAGCGCGGCCACGGGGTTAGCGGCCTGCCGCACCCGCCAAACAAGGAGCAGTAGGCGCTGTGTAAAGCCCGTCGACAGGCTTGGCCGCTTGTTTGCCGCTGGGCACTGGGCTTGCTTGGCGTTTAACCGGGCGGCATAGTAACCCGATTCTAGGGATTTCTTGAACGTATCCCCGCCCCAACGCCCGTAACGATGGCGTATTTTGTGGAAAGGGTAATAGTATATATCGATCCCCATATGGCGCAGACGCGCCGACAAATCCGTATCTTCTGCGCGTTTCAGCGTCTCATCGAAGAAGCCGACGCGCTCAAATACCGCGCGGCGAAAAGCGGCGGCCCCGGCCGCTTCCAGCCGGTGTTCGGTAGTAATCTGTTCCGGTGGCGCAGGCAGCTTGCGGAAGTAGTCAAACAATTTTTCTTTTTTTGACGAGGGTGGTGGCCGTTCGTGGATTTGCAAGCGCTTGCGGAAGCTTACCTCGTAATAGAAGTGGCTTAATAAACTGCCGGGGCTGCGATCAGCCGGAACAATGCCGAAACGAACCACCTGTGCGTTGGGTCGCTCCCGGAAAAATTCCACAAAGGTGTGCACGTAGTCCGGTGCCAGCAAGTAGTCGTCCGCCACAATGGCGATGATCTCGCCGGCAGCGGCCCGAATGCCGGCATTGCGCGCTGCGGGAATGCCCCGTGCCGGCTGATGTACAGCCCGCAGGCGCGGTCCAGAGGGGGTTGCGGTCTGTTGGTCGAGCCACTCGCGCGTACCGTCGGTGGAGCCATCGTTCACCACAATGAGCTCGAGCCGGTCGGCGGGAAACTGTTGCACGCGCAGTGTTTGTACCGTGTCGCGTAGTAAGGCCAAGCGGTTATGGGTGAGGACGATTACGGTCACTTTGATTGATCGTTCTTGTGTCATGCGTGGCGCGTCACCTTCCTGGCCCGCCAGGATTCCAATTTTGCGTACCCGCGCGTGGCCAGCGAAAGCAGGCGCATTTCCATCGTAAGCGGAACACGCAAGGGGGCCGTGGCCGCGTCGATGGAGGCGTCACCGTGTTTGGCCCGTAAATGCGCCTCCCCCTCGCGATACCATTTCCACTGGCGATAAAAGGCAAGGAACGTCGTGCGCGGCACCACTTCGGCGGCCGCGCAGGCGGCCTTGTAGACGGCTTGCCCTTCCGCCCTGATCCGCAGCCACAAGTCGAAATCCTCCCGGCTGGGCAGCGACTCGTCAAAAAGAGGGGAGAACGAGTCCAAAGCCGCACGCTTGATCGATAGATTTCCGCCTGAAAGCATGGGCACCGTATAGAGATTGCGGCCGTCCGCTGGTTGTCCGAATACGTAATGGTAGCAATGTTGCCAGAACCTACCGTAAACGGATTGGTTCTGGGTGAATAGATGTCCGCAAAGAAAGTTTATTTTCGGGTGCTCCGCATGAATGGCCACATGGTCGGCTATGAAGGTTGGCGAGGGGACCAGATCGTCGTCCATAAAAATCAGAATGGAGCCCCGAGCGTGGGCGACACCTGAGTTGCGTGCGGCACAGAGTCCGCAGTTGTGGTCGTGCGCTAGAAGGCGGATGGCGGGGTTATTCAGTTCGGACACCAGGTCCCTCAGGCGGCTGGCGTGGGCGGATAGACTGCCGTCATCCACCACGATAATTTCGGACGGAAGAGGGTGCTCATTGATCTGGTGTGTCAGAAGGGGGAGGCAGCGGGATAAGGCGTCCGCCCGATTGAACGAAGGAATAATCACGGAGGCCGCTAGTTTTGAAGCGCGACCGATCATGTGTGCTGGCGCTCCACTTGCCATTCCCCTGCTTGACCCGTTAAGTGTAGTCGGGTGTAAGCCTGTTTCAACGCGACGTGCGTGTGGGTGATGAGCATGATACCGCAGTTGGGGAGGTCGGCCTGCAAGCGTTGCAGCAAGCGGTCCAGGAATTCGGAATCCAAGTGGTTATCCGGTTCATCGAGGATCAGCAGTTCGGGCCGGCCCAGCAATGCCCGGGCAATGGCCAGTCGTTGTTTTTCCCCACCGGACAGGCGCACCCCCCGTTCGCCGACGGGGGTCTGGAGTCCCTGCGGCAAGTGGGCCACGTATTCGTCGGCTTCCGCCATGGCAAGCGCCCAAGCGATCTCCTCGTCCGCAACGGAGGCTAGACCGAAGGTTAGATTGGTGTACAAGGATCCCGCAAAGATCCAAGGATCCTGGAGGACGACTCCCGTGCGGCGTCGTACGCCGCCCATATGGAGCTGGTCATAGTCGATGCCGGCCGCCCTCAATCGTCCTTGCGTAGGGTGGTACCAGCCCAGACAGAGGAGTGCCAGAGAGCTTTTCCCGGCCCCGCTGGGGCCGGTCAGCACCAACAGATTGCCCGCCGGGAGCATAAGGTCCAGCTCGCGAATAAGGGGAGGGGCGTTGTCGTAGGCGAACGTGACGCCTTCCAGCTGCAGTGGCAGCAGGCGGGGGCACGGCTCCCGGCCTTGGTACGGTTGTCGGTCAGCGACGGCCAGAAAACGGGAGATCCGCCGTAGCGCTTCGGTAGCGTCCATAACCATAGGCAGTTGAGCCAAAACTTGGTTCAGGGAGGTACGAAAGATACCGGCTACGGCGAAGAAGGCCAGTAATCCGCCCAAGGTAAGGGCTTCGGCGGCCAGCACCAGATAACTGCCGCCCAGCAACAAAACGACGAGCATTAACGTGATCATCAGGCGCAGGACCGCATTGTAAACGATGCGCGCGCGCACCAGTTTGTGCATGCTATGGACGCTGGCCTCCGCCTTTGTCTGGTGGGTTTGGTATACATCCGTCTCGGCATTTTTCAGGCGGATAAGATCCATCATTTCCAGCAGGAACAAAACATGCTTGCTGAAGTGACGCTGGGTGGTATGCATCTTGTGCACGGCGGAGCGAACACGCGGGCGTATGCGCAATATGGCCACCAACCCCAGCACGAGGACCAGCCAAACCAGCAGGCTCAGCCAGACGTTCAAGGCGAGCATGAAACATGCGACCGCCAGGGCACTGGCCAGATGCGGGACCATGATGGTCATGATCCCGCGGGCGGCGGCTTCCACGCGCCCCGTCTCCTGCACCCAATCAACGTGGAGACTGGCGATGTCGGAACGGCTATAAAAGGCGCGCGGCAAGCGCAATGCGTGGGCCGCCAAGTGGGTACGCAGGTTCAGCATGGCGCGTCGAACAGTGTCGCTGATCCGCGTAGTGGCGGTGCTTTCCAGCAGGATTTCCACTCCGTACACCAGCAGCAGGCCCCCACACAGCAGCGCCGCTGCCCGCAAATCGCCGGCAGGGACCGCATGGTCAAAAATTTGGCGGACGGACAAGCCTAAGGCCACAATCACCGACCCCTGGGCCCCCGCCAGCAGCACGGACCAACCGATCAGCCTCAGCCGGTTCGGAACGAAGGCTAGGTAAGCAGAAAAATTGGGTTTCCCCCCAACCATTGCCGGCGGCGGGTTTTTGTCATTGGGCTGGACCTGTGCGCACATGCATTGCAAGGTAGGTGAAAAGTCTACTGGCGGCAATAAGGATATCAGGGGATTATTCGAATGGCGAGTGCTCAATAAGGGACAAAACGATTAAGGTGGCTTTGATCAGTTTTCATCGAGGCGGCATGGCGCACTATGGCGCTATGATGGTGCGCGCCTTGCGGGCTACCGGCTCGTGCATCGAGGTGGCGTGCTTTGTTGCCGCAGATTATCCCACAGGCCTGCTAGCCCACGATGATCCTGTGTATCGTTACCCTGTCCCGCATTCCCTTGGCCCCAGGGATTGGCCACGCTGGTTGGCGGCGCCGTGGGTCGCGCAACGCTGTTTACGCGACATAAGGGATTGGCAGGCGGATGTTGTGCACTTCAATTCAGGCCACCCGTGGTATATCCCGTTGATTGCCGGACTCCGTCATCGTATCCCGCTGGTTTATACCATGCACGACGCCACGATTCATTCCGGAGAATGGCGCATCTATGAGGAGATGAAAAGAAAACCCCTGATTCGTCATGCCAGCCGTATTGTTCTGCATAGCGCGAAACTGAGGGCGCAAGCCCTGGCTCAGCACGACCTGGCACCGGAGCGAACCGTGGTTATTCCTTGTGGCCTGCTGCGCTTGCCAGTGCCGACGGTTGCCGCTGAGGAGCAGCGCCCCTACGACCTGCTGGTACCCGGTCGTATCCTGGCCTATAAGGGGTACGACGTGCTGTTGCAGGCGCTCCCGGCTCTGGTTGCCGCCTGTCCCCAAGTCCGGCTGGTTATCGTTGGCGAGGGCGATTTTAGTCCGTGGCAATCGCTGGCCACGCCATGGGGAGAGCGGGTCAAGGTGATAAACCGGTTTTTGTCGGAAGCGGAACTGACGCGGCGGATGATAGTGTGCGGCATGGTGGTGTTGCCCTACCATGAGGCCAGCCAGAGCGGGGTGGCGCTGTTGGCTGCTTCCATGGGTAAACCGATTGTGGCCTCACGGGTGGGGGCCATACCGGAAGTGATCGAAGACGGTGTGACCGGGCGTCTCGTTGAACCAGGTAATCCCGATGAACTAGCTGGAGCAATCCTGCGGCTATTAAACCACCCGCAACAAGGCGCGGCTATGGGGGCGGCCGCTCGTACGTTGGCTGCGCAGCGCTATGGGCCGGAAGTGATTGGATCGCTGCTGCACAAACTGTATGAAGACGTGTTGGCCCGCCCGCATGGTTGATCGCCCGCGTGTGTAAAGCGTTGTTCCGCTCTGTGACGGGGTTGTTTGTTCGGCGGTCAATATGCCGGGAACCGGAACTATTCCAAAACGATCCGGTCCAACTGCACGCCCAAAGTTCGCCTGTCGTTGGTGGCTAGGTGGTCGGCCGGTGTCCAGGGTGTGCAGGTTAGGACAAGGACGTTTTCCCCTTGCTGCCAGAGGTCGGCGGGCACGTCCCCTTGCCAAATGCTGGGCTGCGTGGCATCCGCTGTCGTTATGGAGCCCGTCAAAGCTGTGTCGTTCAGCCAGACTTGGACGTCGTCATCGGGCACTCCACTGGGCCGGTTGCTGATGTAGTGTAGCATGAGACGCCGGGTACGGGGTTCTTCAGCGAATAATCGGATGCGAGCCATTTCGGTCGTCCAGCGGACTTGCCGTTGATCCGGTCGCTGCTCGCGATCATGAAACCCGGTGACGAGCCAGGGGGTGTCATCCGGCGATCCGATATCAAGTTCGATCGGTAGTTGGGTAGGGACAGCGTGTACACGTACCATCCCCCAGCCGAACGGTGAAGGTTCTGGTTGTGTAGGGTCTACGGAAATGTTGACGATGGCGTCTCCCCCGGCCGACAGCAGGGAAGGGGGGACCCATATGACCAAGTCTGATGTGGTGGACAGCGGCATTGTATAGGGCTCAATCGGTTGCTTGTTTAACTGTACCCGCCATAGATCCACGTCCCGCTGGCCGTGGGCGGATTCGCGAAACTCCACCAACAGTCCGGTGTCATCAACGGGGAGCAATGAAGGTGGTTGCCATTGCCACTTGTCCGTGCTCAGTATGACGCCGTGATCGGACAGGGCCACGACGGGCGAGACCACCGAATAAAAGCGCGAATGGTGAGCGTGAAGGGAAAGCGGTATCGTCAGCGGGGTATCAAGTAACACTTGGGGCCGCTCTGTTTTAGGGATCGCGTCATGGGGACGCATGGCCTCCGCTAGTGTGGCCATGTGCAGGTTGGCGAATGCCGAGGGACGAGGAATGGTTTCCCAGGCAAGCTCCATTTTGTATAGCGCCGAGGCAATGGCGAAAGCGCCTCCGCTTAAGGGAGAGTCCGGCTCCGCGTAGGCCGTGTAAAGGGACCGCCCCAAGTCTTGCTGCGTTCGAAGTCGTTCGGCCACGTCTTCTAAGTTGCCCTGTGCTTCTACAAATAGATGATCCAAATTCAGACTTCGTCCCGGAAAAAAGAACTCCCATAATTCGTATAAGGGGCCGCCAGTAATCCATAAGATCGACGGGTCATCAGCCCTCGGTTGCAGGGCGTCTTGGAATTCAAGGAACGCGGGACCAATCCATTCCGGCGGACCGAAGCCGTCGCTGTCCCACTGTCTGCTGCGAAGTCCAAGTCCAGTGGCTGAAATCAGCCGGTGACGAGGTTGGTGTATTCCGGCTTGCGGAGGGGGACAGGGATGGGGCAACCAGTGCAAGTCAATAGCCCATAGCCGCTGTCGTGGCTGATCGGTTGTCTTTGTCTCATTGGATCGGGTTGCAACGTTTAGGCGCGGGGGCGAAGAAGTTCCGGTGGGCAAATGTATCTCGTGCATCGTGTCCTGATAAACCCGTTGGCGGCGACTGGCATAAGGTGACCCATGATGCGCGGCCAGGTAAGGGATGGGCTCTCCTTCCACATGATAATACCGGTTCTGTTCCAGCGGCAGAATATCAGCGCTAGGTGCACTGGCCGTCGAATATAGGCGCAGCCAGGTACTTCCTTCCTGTCGCATGCGGAGGACGGGCAATTGCAGTACGGAACCCTCCACGAGAAACAGCGCGGGCTCTGATATGTGTCGAGGATTGAACACGCCGAAATCACGCGTCCAATGCATATAACCACGCCACTGCAGGTCCACGTCATCGAATAACGTGAGTTTGCTGGCGATGGTATTTATATCATCGAACCGGATCCGGATCGGCGATGATCCTGTCCATTCAGCTCTTAGAATACTGGGTAGCGGAACCTGTGCACGAATCGTGATCGGTTCGGATGTCGGCGGGAAGCCGGATGGTAACGGGAGCCAATTGATCCCGGAGCGGAGATCGACCGTCCAGTCGTCGAGCCACGGGTCCGCCGTGAGGGTCGCCGGAATTCGACTATGCTCCCCGGGTAGCGATCGCAGGAAGAGGTAGAGCGAATGTGTTTCTTGAGGAATGTCGGAGATAACGATACTTCGTTCTCTTTGTGATCGGGGCCTGACGGCGTAAGCCTGGATTTGATTGGGACTTATTGTGCCCGGCGAGAGCGGGGGACCGTCTTTTGTGAGATCGGCTACATTCAGGAGCGCGTCATACAGCCATCCGCGTGGAACGGCATCATTGTCGGGGCCATAGTATACGTAAAAGAAGGAGGACTCCGGCAATTGAATACGGCGAATGTCCGGCTGTTCGGTACGGTGAAAGCCCGGGGACCAGTAATCATGTCCAGAGACGCGGTACTCGTGTAATATCCTTAACGCATGATGGGCAATCATAACGGTGCTTTGATTGGGGAGTTCCTGGGCCCACGCCCAGTACTGCCGCGCGAAGGCCCACTCTTTTTGTGCGCGGATCGGGTCGGACCCTGAGCGAAGGGCGAAGTGGCTGGCTGCGACTAGCAATAGGACGTAGATGACCGCGTGAACGGCACGGCTGCGGACTGGGGAAAACCGTTGTCTCCATGATGTGAACATTACGAGCCATACGCTCAGACCCATAGCTGCGATGAGGGCCACAAACAGGTAGATGACCAATGCATAGCGATTGACCACTTTGTCATACGCCCCATAAAACAGAAGGAAAACCAGTACGCCGGCGAGGTGCGGCAACATGCGGATCGTCTGTCTGCCCCACTGCCACGCCGCCATTCCTAAACCTGCCAGCACCAGGCCCCACATCCATAAGGGGAGCACCGTATAGACCCGTTGCCACAGTACGGGCAGGACGAGGGGTATATTCCCTGGATGCCAGCCCTTGCGTACGACATCCGATGTTGTGGCTTCCTGGGTGGTGGACAACAACAGTGCTTCTGATTGGGGCGGGGCAAACCAAGCACGACCTTCGAGCATACTCTGCGTGGCTACGGCGAATAGCCCGGTTGAAACGCCCGCCGCCAGCAGAGCGATGGCTATGATCTTGCGTCGCACCCCCAATGCAGGTGTCGCGCACAAAAGGATGCCGCCGGCCGGAACTGCAAAAAGAAATCCGGACAGGCGGGAAAATCCTCCCCCAGCAATCATGAGACCTGCTATGAAAAACCAGCGGTACTTGGTTTCTTTCTCGGCAGGGCGGTGGCTGTTGTACAGCAGCGTGAAGAGCGCCGCAAAACCGAGCGTGTGCGAAAGGGTGTCGCGAAAGGGGAGGGCCAGTGCCCATAATGGGGTCGCAATGGCCGGCGTCCCGAGAGCGATCACCAAGGTTAGTGGGAGTGCGTAGTTTTTTTGTCGGACGGAGGCGGGCAACGAATAGGATGCTACTCCCCCCAGCAGCATCACAAGAATTGGCAGAAGCAGTGTATTGATTAGAAAAGGTAAGCGTTCATGCAGCTGTGAAGCAGCCCAAAGGAGTAAGGGGAATCCGGCTTCAATGGCCAGCGGCATGTGCTCATGGGATTCCGGGGCCCGCCAGGCCGCCCAGTTCGGGGAAAAGTACTCCTGTCCCAGTCTTATGTGTTGATGGAATACGACTGCAGGATCGCCCGTCAACATAATGCGATGATGTCCAACGGCGGTCCATATCAGAATACCCGTCCATAAAACGAGCGCCCCTGCTATGAGGGCAGATCCGCTGCGGTTCCTGAGACCTCTAATAGGCAAGGGAAAATGCCTTTTCATTTTCATGTCGTGCACGCTACACTATCTCCGCTTCACACTCAACCCGCCTCTGAACGTATGCGCCTGCATGTCAATGACGAAACGCATATAGGAGAGTAAAATAAGAATTGTTTATCAGTAAGTATGGCTATGAAAGTCTTATGGCTATGTAAGTTGCCGCGGAAGGTTAAGGAACACTTCCCGGAATTGGCATCTTGTCTAGCACCCCATGACATGTCATGGGTGCTGGGGCATCTGCCTCCACCGGCCGATATTGAGCTGCACGTGGCCTGTCCTATTACCAAGGGGCCCTTGCGAAATTTGCACTATGACTATCAGGGGGCTCATTTCCATTTTGTGCGGTTTCCGCCCGGTCGTTTGCAAACGGGCTATTTGCTGGAGCCGCTCTATTTCCGGCCATTGTATAACCAGCTGAAGCCGGACTTGGTACACGGGTGGGGCACAGAGTCCTCCTTTGGCATTGCGGCCCGCTTCCTTGCACCCGCCAGTCATGTGGTGCAGGTGCAGGGGTTGATTAACGCCTATTTACCCTATGCGCCTCCATTGATCCGCTATCGCTTTCTCGCTTGGCGTGAGCGCAGCGTGTTGGCGCGTGCCCAAGATGTTTTTGTGGAGAGCGGCTACAGCAAGGAAATTACGCAGCCCTATTGCGGGCCGGACACGCGACTGCATGTGGTGGATCATCCGTTACGGTCGGAGTTCTTGCAGGCGCCCTTTCAGGGTGCGCGACAGAAGGTGATCTTGTTTCTGGGGAATCTTCAGAAACGCAAGGGTGTGGTGGACGCGGTCAACGCATTCGCCGAAGGAGCCTCACCCGACTGGCGCTTGGTTATAGTGGGTGACGGCAACGCGCAGGAAGTGCAAGGACTGCATGCGGCGATCTGTGCGTCCGGGGTGGAAGAACGCGTGGAGCATGTGCGTTCGGCCGACGTAACGGAAATCATCAAGCGCATGCAGCAGGCGGAGGTTTACCTGTTGCCCTCCTATATGGATACGGGGCCCACCTCACTCAAGGAAGCGCTGGCGATGGGACTTTGGCCTGTCTGCTACGACAATACCGGGCCAAAAGAGTATGTAACGCGCTTCGCCTTCGGATCTCTGGCCGAAACCGGGTCGGTCCCCCATCTGACGTCAGTATTGCGGCAAACCCTTGCGGAGCAACCTTGGGCGGTGCCCGGACGCAGGGACGAAGTGGTGCAGCGCGTGCGGCATGAGCTACAGGCGGACACCATATGGAAGAAATTGATTCGGCTTTATAATTCGATAGCGGGGGGTCGAAAACATGAACCGGATATTACGCCTAGAGGATAGAGGACTAGGGTATTGGCAATGGGTGTTGTTGTTCGGGGGCGTGTGGGGTGTCACAGTCCTGTTATTGGGATTGCCCCCCATGGCCAGTGGCGACGTGCTGATTCATTTTGTGTTTGCGCGGAACATGATGGCCGGCGACTTGTTTACGTACGGCTATGAACAAGTCTCCCGAGCGGGCACATCTTTTTTGTGGGAAGCCCTGCTGGCGTTGGTTGGCTATATCGGCACGTGGGGCGGGGAAGTTCGTGTAGAGGCTTGGACGTGGATTGCACGTGCACTGGCACTGCTCTTCACCTTGCTGTCCGGCATTCTTTTGTGGCGTGCGCTGCGGGACCGCCTATCCAGCACGCGTCAATGCGCGCTGGTGCTGTTGGCCACCGGAGCCAACCCCATACTTTGGTACTGGTTTTTTGCGCAGCCGATGGAGACTTCGTTGGTGGCGTTCCTTGTTTGTGGATTCCTAGCCTGGCATTACGGTCGTCAAGGGACCCCGAGCCACCCTGTCGTGTATGGCTTCGGTTGTGCCGGCTTCGCCTTTCTGTTCTTTCTAACGCGACCGGAATTGGCTGTCCTCCCCGGATTTGCCGTCGCGCTGCAGTTTGTGCTGCTTAGGGATCGACGCAGCTTCCTAGCGGGTGTTGCGGCGGCGGCCTTTCTGGGCCTGTTCATGGGTATCTGGTTCTGGTTGCTGTGGATTGGGGACTACGCGCTCTTTCCCACCGCCGCCACCGCGCGCCGAATTCATATGCGCACGACTCAGATTCCGGGTACCTCCATCTGGTATTCGCCGGATGCGCTCGTGTACGGCGTAATCCTGCTCGGCTACGGCGCGCTGTTGTGGAAACGTCCGCACCGGGAAGAGTGGGGTGCACCGTTTCTTGCGACGCTAACGGTCGGCCTTTTGTTCTGTGTGTTCTTTTTTGCTTTCTATTTCACTTCGATTTGGCGTGGCCGTTATCTTTTGCCCATGATGATACCTTGGATCGCCTGGGCCACGGCCACATGGTTGCGACAACCCTCGCCGCGCTGGAGAGCCACGGGATTGATTCTGTTGGCCGCGAGCTATGGCCTGTTTCTGTTTCCTATACAACGGCGGCAACAAAATCCTATCTGGCGGCAGTGGTCGCGCGGAGTGGAGGAGCGTGAATATATTCAGCAGGCCTTCGAGCCTGGAACCAGCGGTTCCAAATTATGAATTTTTCGAGTTGAGAGAGAGTCGGGAGGGTGCTGGGAGGCAGGGTTTTCGGCGGATGAGTTGACCGTGCTCGGATTTTTTTTGTTCGAGCACGTTTTTTTGTTGCCTAAATGTCGTAAGTATATATACTTCCGACATGAAAACACTAAAACCACCACTCAATCGACATCAAAAACGCCAGGCCAGCTACCTTAAGCAGATTGGGAATATCGGGCCGTTCGTGGAAGGATCGCTCTGCGAATTCAAGCGGGCCGGGCGCAAAAGCTCTTCATGGCATCTGACGTATAAAGTCAAAGGTAAAACCCACACTGTCTACGTTCCCGTGGATCTTGTGGAGGAGGTGCGCAAATGGACCCAGGAATACCGAAGGCTCAAGCAGCTCATTCGCAAGGAGACCACCCAGTCGCTGGCGATCATCCACGGCCACACCGCAAACCGGCGGGCCGCAAGCCGAAAGTCGTAACGGCTGTCCCGAACGTGCTCGGGGAGCTGTGGGCCATGATCCGCCACTGCTTCCCCGAATTCAACGACTGGCTCAACGCCCTTCCCGATCCTCGCGACCCACTGATGTGCCGCTATTCGGGTGCGCATTTGTGGTGGGAAGTCATACTGGTCTTCCTCACCCGCGGCGGATCGCGCAACGCCTTCGATGCCAAGCGCAATCTGGGTGCGCTTCCGGGGAATGTGCAGAAGCTGTGCGCTCAACTATGGGACGAACGCCTGCTGGGTGAGCGCACGGTAACCTGCTCGCAGAACACGATCCATCATGCCGACCGGATTGATCCTGTAGACGTGGAGCCGCTCCTGCTCAAGATGATCCGGCGCTTAATGAGCATGCGCATGCTCGATTCCGGGCGTTTGTTCAATACCTGGTGGCGGATTGCTATCGACGGAACCCTGCAACAGCGTCAGCGGGGAAAGTGGCGCATGGTATTGGAGGCGCGCCTGATCGGGCCATGGGGAATCGAGCTGCCCTGTATGGTCGAATTTCTGGATGTGCATGACCCCGTCCGCGACAAGCTCGACTGCGAACTGCGCGGCTTTGACCGGTTGACACGCCGTTTACAACAAGCGTTCCCTCGTCTACCCATCTGCCTGCTGTTGGATGGGCTTTACGCCGTCGAGGCGGTTTTCGAGCGATGTCAGGAGTACGGCTGGAAATACATCATCTCGTTCAAAGATGGCCGCCAGCCGGCGTCCTTTGCGGAGGCGGTCGAGGTGATGTGGATGAGTCCGACGCACGTGTGGCGGGCGCGCAGGGCAGGAGAGGACGGGATGGTCGATCAAACGGCACGATGGGCGGAGGATATGCTTATCTCCAATCACCGGATGAACGTCGTGTTCCTCTCCGAAATCGCACCCCATGCCGCAACTCTGTGGGCTTGGGCAACCAACTTTATGCTCGATGCCGAACGCATGCCCGCCCTGATCAATGCAGGGGGGCGTGCCCGGCAGCGGCAGGAACAAAATTTCAACGTGCTAAAGAACAATGGGTATGGGCTGGAGCACGCTTTCTGCACGCGAACCAACGCGTCGAAAAATTACCACATCATGCTGCTGGTGGCCGACATTATCTGGCAGATCCTTGCGCAGGGGGTGCTGGCACGAATCCGGCATATTACGAGGAAACTGACCGAGGTGGCTCTCGTACACCTCATGCTTGCCAACGGGCTTTATCTGGACTTGCCACCTAAACCAAGAAACATCGGGCAAGTCCGTTTCGTGCCGCCATAGTGCGTTCGCTTTCGCAGAAAGCGTCCCGGCCCATACCCCTTGTACAACCTAACCCAGCAACCGGCACACGCAGTCGGAAGCAAAAACGCGCCCTGTTTCCGCCTCTTCCCTGCCTCAAGTCACCCTCCCCGCTCTCCCATCCCTTAATTTGGAACCGCTGGCCTGGAACCCGCGTGCTTGCCCAGGAAGTGCAGGGCGCCTTATTTTTCCCGGAATTGGTGTATATCAGCACCGACGGGCTGATCGCTGGTGAGGCCTATGAAGCGTACGTTCGCGGCCTTACGGTTTGGGAGTTTTGGTGGGAGCAACAACCCGACTTGATGACCGTGGAACGCTACTATCTGCCCGATCCGGAAGGGGTTCTGGACCAGCTCCGGGACGCAGCGGGCCAGGGACATTCCCGTTTTGTGGTAAATGGATTGCCCTTCGAGCGGGTAGGGCGCATCCGCGGAACCGGAATGGCGTATCGGCCACTATGGGATGAGGCCATAACACTATAGCGGGGATGTGTCATGGAGTCTGCTCCTCCCTCCCCCATGCGCTGCTGTGAAAATCTTGCACTTGTTGGGAGCTGTGTTTTCGTCTAGCTTCGGTCGTATGCGACAGCCCTCACTGCTAGGATCAATCCGGTTCTACGCGACACGTAAACAGGCGTATACACGCGCCGTGTCGGTTCTGGCCACCGGCCTTTTTTTGGGGGCACTGGGTGTATGGCTGCACTTTCTGCTTGCAGGATATCCCGCGGATGTCGGCGGCGATGCGTATACGTACGCCCGTTTTGGCCGACTGTTGGGCAGCGGCCAGATCACTATCGAGAACAGTGTGGCGGACGTCTTTCGAAACCACATGGAGCCCCCTGGAACGCCGCAACCGCTGACGTGGAATACGGCGATGCTGCCCTCCGGCGCCTGGGTATACACCGTGGCACCGGGTTTCCCCTTGGTTTTGGCGGCCGCCTACCAGATCGGTGGTTTGGGAGCGCTTATGCACGCCAATCTGCTATTCCAAGCAGGCGTGGCACTGCTGTTTTTCGCGTTTCTATTGATCAGTAATGATCGTCCCACCCGCTGGCTGTGCGCGCTGGCGGGGACCTGCGGATTTTTTCTCCTCGATCCACAGACCCAACATCAGTTTATCAGCCTGTGGCGTGAACCCTTGCTCTTCCTGCTCTTCTTGGGCAGCGCGTGCGCGCTGGTTTTGCAAGATCGATATCCCCGGTGCTACTGGGCGATTCCTTTTTTGCTCGGCTATGCCACCGCGGTAAAGGAATCAAGCCTGCTATACGCGGCCCTGCTCGGCGGTGTTCTTTTGAGTTCCCCAGCGTTTCGGGCTCATCCGCGCGTGTGGCGTCGCGTACTGTTAGGCGGTGCTGTTTTCATGGTCGCCAGTGCTCCGCTCTGGCTTCAAAATTTTTATCTGACAGGTCGCCCTTGGCTGAGTCTGTATGTGGCCCGCGAAACAGCGGAGTACTCCGTCACGGATGCCGGGATGGGGCTCTCGGCCGGCAATGTTTTTCATACCGTCGGAAGATACATTGGTTTGTATCGCCCACATGCCCATTGGCTGATTCCTTTTATCTTCCTGGCCCTTTTGGGCCTGTATCGACAGCGCCATACGCTGGCGGGCCGACTCATGGTGGCTTGGCTTATTGGCCACGTGGCGTTGTATATTCAATGGGGGAACGCGGAAGCCCGGCACATGTATTTTGTGGTCTTCCCACTGTTGTTCGGAGTGGTCCACGGAATGGACGGGTTGCTGCAAAGATTTACACGCTATTTTTTGCGAGGCTATCCGCTCGTGAGCGCCACGGTGTGGGTGGCCGTAGCCGCTATGAACGCCGTTTCCCTGCCCGCGCGGCATCGGCCGTTTCAAGTCGCTTATGGATTTGGGGACTGGCGTGCGGTTGCCGAGTCCGTTCAGCAGTCGGTGCCGGATGAAGCGTTAGTCCTGTCGAATCGCTGGTTACGGGACATCATTGGCGGGTACACTTCCCTTGGTGTTACGCGTTTGCGCACCCTGCAAGAGGGAACGGGGATTCCCGCGGCCCGGATTATTCGCGAGGAAGTGGAATCCGGTCGGGTGGTCTATTTCCTGGACAACCCGGATCAGTCTCCCCGCAGCACCCGGTTGCGAACCGATTTGTCTCTCATTGACAGGAAGATTCTGGAAGAACAGCACGATCTGGTTCCCGTACGCCGAATGGAGTCTGACGATCCGTTTTTTGTCGCCCGGGTGGGTCGGTCATTCTTCACGATTTATCGCGTCGAAGCCTGGCAAAGCCCAATCTTTGAAAGGACGTGGGATGTAGAACCGCAGCAGGTGGCGTTTCTGTTTCTGTCACCACGCCGACAGCAAGGCGAATTGCAATTGTGGGTCAATGATGAACCACTGGATCATGATTTTGACGATGGCCCGTTCATCCCGTTAACGGTCAGTGGGCAGGACACGGACAAAACCGCGCTGCGCGTGGAAGGTGCGCAAACGCAGATGATCCCCCACTTTTCCGACGCGACCTGGATGGGCTGGGAAGACCCGATCAAACTGCCTGCGGGGGACACGGCCATTCCCGATGACCAATACTGGTTTCCTGATGGCGTTGGCGAGCAACCTTTTGCGGATCGCAGATTGTTTGATAACTCATTTCAACTGCGCCTGCCCGTCAGGGAAGGGGACGATTTCTTTACCGCGATTGCCCTGCATCTCAAGGGTCCCCGGATTTTCCCACTCTCCATCGCCGTCGATCGCCCCCCGTCCACTGGATATGCATACACGGCACATCGCGGTCCAGTATGGATCCCCGTGCCCGCCCTGGAGGACGCTGCGGGGCGGCGGGCGATCATGCGTGAAATCACCGTTCATGTACCCGAAGAGCATACGCTGCATGTGGCCCAAATGAGTAGTCACGTCATCGGACGATCTATGCCCATTCCCGATCAGGACCCCGGGATGGGTTGGTTGTTTACCGGGTATATAATGCCGGTTGAGACAGCGGGAAACTGGTATGTGACCGTCGGTGAGCAGCGCTGGAAACAGGGACAAGCGGCGCCGGTACCCCATGAAAATCCGACAGCTCTTTTCCTTGGTGCCCATGAGCTCGAAAATAAATCTGGCCGAGCGTTGCGCTGGCACGAGGCTGGATTATTGCAGCCGGGCCTGTTTGCGGTGGGGCAAGAATTCGCGTTGACGCCGGACTCGCCGCTGATGCCTTTTCTGACGGAAAGCCTTCATCAATTGGAGCGGGACACCCAGTTCTTCCGTTGGACCTCGTCCGAGGCTGTATTCCGGTTGCCCGTGATAGATGCGGCCGCGACCTATCGGCTTGAATTGATGCTTGCATGCCATGCCCCTGAAGAGCACCAGACGGTGGATATTTGGGTTAACGACGAGTTGGTCGATCGGCAGCGGTTGGACCCGTCAACCGCCACGTTGACATACGATATCCCGGCTGCTGGTTTTCCGGAAGCAAGATGGATGAAGGTTACATTGCGGATGCCCGGCTGGCGACCGGCAGCGTATGGTTCTGCTGACCGACGCAAACTGGGCGTGCGCTGGTACGGGCTGACCTGGACGCACCTCGAACCGCCATTACGCGATTGATCCTGGATTCCGGGTCGCCAGCAAGGCCGAGGCAATTTCACGAAGTACGCCGGCGCCTCCTATTGCCCGGGTGCAAGCGTCCGCGTACGCCATAACTTCGCTGGCCGCATCCGCCGGTACCACGGACACTCCGGCGGCTTGCAGGCACTCGGCGTCGTTGGTGTCATTTCCCACGTACAGCACGTGGGCTAAATCGATAGGTTGGGCGGCGGCCCATTTTTGCAAAGCGGCCCCTTTGTCGGCTAGTCCCTGTTCAACCGGAATCCCGATCTTTTGGCATCGCTTGGTCACGACTCCGTCCGTTTCGGACGACAGGCAGGTCACAGGAATTCCCTGATCTTTCAACATTCGAATGCCCCATCCATCCCCGCGATTGCAGGCCACCGTTTCCTCACCACGGGTATTCACATAGACCCGGTTGTCGGTTAATACGCCGTCAAAATCGGTCACGACTGCTTGAACCGGTGAAAGATCGATCTGGCTGAGTCCTGGGCACGGCCGGGCAAAGTGTTGCATCAGCATTTCGGCCAGTGCCCAGTCCTCGGGTTCGTCAATTTCCACGGCCCGCCAAGCGGGTATTGGATAAAAGCCCATGGGATCGCCAAAACGATAGCGATTGCGTAAGAACGCCTCGGTTCTGATGGCGTAGACCGCGCCGGCCTCGAGCATCTCGGGGGCGCGGTCTTGACGCATTTGTCGTTGGGATTCGTCGTGATTGACGCCCCGCCAGACATGGTGTTCATCCCGCCGCCAGATCCAGCGATGAAACTCGGCTCCGGTCACCGCTGACTCAAGCCCCTCCGTACGCACCATGCTTACAATACCGTCAATATCCGCAGGGGTGGTCAATGGCGATGTGCAATGCAGCCAAGCCACCATCTCGGGGACCGCCCCGGACGCGGACAGGTGGCCAAGTGCGTGCGAAAGCGTGTCTTCCAAGGTGGCATCTGAGGTGGCCAAGTGCGCAGGGCGGGAAATCACATTAGCGCCACAACGGCGCGCCACTGCGGCCATTTCGGCATCATCCGTGGTCACCCAAACCGCATCAATGCAACGCGCCGCGTGAGCGGCCTCGATCGTCCACTGCATCAGCGGCTTCCCGTACAACGGTTTAATATTTTTGCGCGGCACGCCGACGGAGCCACCACGGGCGGGGATAATGGCGATACACTGTGCGTTACTCATCTGTCGTTGCTCCTTGGTGAGAGGTGGTTGAACGAAGAGCATAATATGCAATGCCGACATGGACCAGCACAACACTCGTGAGGGCTCCAGCCGCAAAGCCCCATGCGAAGGATTCCAGCGTGCCGTGCAGCTGGAAGAGAAGTATACTGGCGATTGACTGCACCAATAGCCCGGTAATCAACATGGCGCTTAGGGTCTTCTGTAAACCGATCGTGACGTAGAAAATGTTGGTGCCCAGCAAGGCGATACACGTGCCGCTCAACAACGTGATGCGGGCTGCCGGTACGCCGGCCAGGTAATCCGGCAGGATCCATACGGTGACCGGTTCCATCAGGAACCATCCTGCTATGCCAATGGGAATTAACACCGCCACGACCGGTAGTGCGCTCTTCAACGTGGTCCGCGCCAAGGCTTGCGAATCTCGCGTGTGTCCGAACTCCTCGCCGAGGGCAGGAATCAAGACGCGGCTGACGGCGAACTGGAAGACGCGCATGATGCTGAGCACGGTGATGGCCAGGAGATAATGGCCAAGGTCCCGATCATCCATGAAAATAGCGATAAGCGTCCGGTCCAGGCCGAACGAAAGCAACAACAGGAAACGCGAAAAGAGAATAGGAATGCCCTCTTTGACAAGGGTTCGCGCCGTGCCGGGATCCCACACCGGCGCCTTGTAGGCGCGTGCCTGCACAAGGCAGATCAGTGAGGGAATCAACGTCACGCCCAAGGTCCGTATTGTCAGTCCCGGTGTATGCCAAAAAGCCAGGGGCAGCAATATCCACCAGAGCGCCGCTTCGATCAGGAAAATGCGATTGATGTATCGCAATTTATATTCTGCGGTGAATACCGTTCCCGTATAATTCACAAAGAGGGTCAGGCCAGCCAGCAACCCCGCGCAGAGCAGTTTCCAAGCCAGTTCAGGGTTAGAGAGCCCGTGAAGAAAAAAGACCCAGGCGGCGGCCCCCAGCAGCAAGCAGGTTCCGACAGAAAGAATGCCAATCCAGGTGGTGATGCCCCATATACGCTCTATTTCCGCATGCTTTTCCTCCGCCCGCCGAATCGGGACAAGCCGTTCCGCACTATTAAAAACTCCAGCCGTCAGCCAGTAGGCGTACATGGGGAAAATGCCAATCCAAGCTACAAACCCAACGGCTTCCGGACCGGCGATCCGCGCCGCGAGTAATGAGGCCCCTAAGCGCAGGATGAGCCCGATGCCACGCGAGCCCAGCAGGGAAAACATGGAGCGGGCAAGATGGCGAATCGGGGCTTCTTCTCCAGATGGATTGTTCATTCGTTATGTGGGGCGTGATTTAAACGCTTGTCCGAGTACAGCAGGTGGTGCGGCGGCACCTCCATCGCCGGCGCAAACCGCAGGGGGGAATTAGTACCCCCGGAATTTCTTGCGGTTCTCCAACTCGGCCGGCAGGGGCTTCTTATCCGCGGACCCCAAAGCAATATGAAAATTGCGGGACCGCCTCACCAAAAGCGCCAATCCTTCCGGTTCTACGGATGCTGCGTGGTCGGGCCCTTTCATGGTCCGGTCAAGGGTGAAGTGACGTTCAATCGCGCACGCCCCCATCAGCACCGCTCCCGGCGAAATTGACACGCCCCGCTCATGTCCTGAATACCCTACAAGACAGTCATACTTCTCCCGCAAGTATGAAATGACACGCAAATTTACGTCCTCCAAGTCCGTCGGATAGGCCGACGTCGTCTGCATGAGAACGAA
>PXBH01000233.1 GCA_003565555.1 Cryomorphaceae bacterium
CCGCTTCGGTGTACACCGAGCCGCTCGGATTGCACGGCGAACTGTAAATCAGCATGCGGGTGCGGTCGGTGATGTGGGCGCGCAGCTCATCGGGGGTCATTTTGTAATCGTTCTCGATGGTTGAGGGAATTTCCACGGGGGTGGCCCCGGTCATTTTCACCATCTCAATATAGCTCACCCAATAAGGCGCGGGCAGGAGGACTTCGTCGCCGGGATTCACCGTGGCGAGGATCACATTTACGATGCTCTGCTTGGCACCCGTGCTCACCACGATTTGCTCCGGGGTGTAGTCGATGTTGTTATCGCGCTTGAATTTGGCTGCAATCGAGGCCCGGAAGTCGGCATAGCCGTTCACGGGCATGTAGCGGGTGTAGTTTTGGTCGATGCCTTCCTTGGCCGCTTCTTTGATGAAGTCGGGGGTATTGAAGTCCGGCTCTCCGAGGCTGAGGTTGACTACATTCACCCCTTGCTCACTGAGCTCCCGGCTTTTTCGCGACATCGCGAGGGTAGCAGATTCGCTCAGGCGTTGTAACATTTGCGATACATCGCGGGTCAGGGTGCTCATAGGGAAGATGTTGTTTCTTTGGATTTTTCAGTGAGGGCCGTGCGCCCCGGGTATACCTCAAGGGCGGCCTTGATGATGTGCATGGCCTTTTCGAGGTCGGCGTGTTCGAGCACGTATGCCAGTCGCACCTCCTGTTTGCCGAGGCCTTCGGTGATGTAAAAACCACCGGCGGGGGCCAGCATCACCGTGGTATTGTCTTCGCTGAAGGAGGTGAGAAGCCATTGGCAAAACTTATCGCTGTCGTCGATGGGCAGCTCGGCGATGCAGTAAAATGCTCCGCGCGGCATGGGGCACACCACCCCCGGTATTTCGTTGAGGGCCTTTACGGCAAAATTTCTTCGCCCGACGTATTCCTCCATCACATCGTCGAAATAAGACTGCGGTGTGTCGAGGGCGGCTTCGGCGGCGATTTGGCCGAGTGTGGGCGGGCTGAGGCGGGCCTGTGCAAATTTCATGGCCATGGCGTGCACTTCGGCATTGCGCGTGATGAGGGCGCCGATGCGTGCGCCGCACATGGAGTAGCGCTTCGATACGGAATCGATCAAGATGACATTATCGTCCACACCCTCCAAATTGTAGACACTGAAGGGCTCGGCGCCGTCGTAGCAAAATTCGCGGTACACCTCATCGGCCATGATGTAGAGGTCGTGCTTTTTGGCGATTTCACCGATGGCTTTTACCTCATCTTTGGTGTAGAGGTAGCCGGTAGGATTGCCGGGATTGCAAAGCACGATGCCGCGGGTGCGCTCGTTAATCAGCTTTTCAAAATCCTCTACCGGCGGCAGGGCAAATCCGTTTTCGATCACCGCTGTCACGGGCACCACTTTCACGCCCGCCATGGTGGCAAATCCGCTGTAATTGGCGTAGTAGGGCTCGGGGATGATCACCTCATCACCGGGATCAAAGCAGGTCAGCATGGCGAAGGTCAGGGCCTCAGAGCCGCCTGTAGTGATCATAATGTGGTCGGTTTCTACCGGAATGTTTTGGCTGCGGTAGTAGCGGGCCAGTTTTTCGCGGTAGGATACAAAGCCCTCGGAATTCGAATATTCGATCACCTCGCGGTCGAGGTTTTTGAGGGCATCGAGCACCACTTCGGGTGTTTTGATGTCGGGCTGACCGATGTTGAGGTGGAGCACCCGCTTTCCGCTCTCCTTGGCCTGCGCGGCGTAGGGCATGAGCTTGCGGATGGGCGATGCGGGCATCGCGTGGGCTTTTTGCGAGATTTTCGGCATTTCTTCTTAGGGTCTTGAGCGGTGCAAAATTCCGAAAAAAACGGGGGATAAAAAAAGCCGCCCCGAAGGACGGCTTATATACCTTGTGTGGCTCCCGCAGTGCTTATTCTGCCAGGGGTGCTCCCGGCTGCTTGTTCACCGGCATATCGTCTGTGGTATTGGACGCCAAAACTTTTCCTTTGATGCGCACCACTTTATTGGGCTCATTGGAAGCATTGGAAGTGATGGTCACCGATTTATTGATCGCGCCCACCCGCTTGGTATCGTAACGCACGGTCATAGCGGCAGACTCACCGGGCATGATGGGCTCTTTGGGCCAGTCGGGCACGGTGCAGCCGCAGGAGCCTTTGGCTTTAGAGATGATCAGGGGCTCGCTGCCGTCGTTGGTGATTTTGAATTCGCAGGCACCGTTGGCTCCCTGCTTGATGGTTCCGTAGTCGTGTACGTCTTTATCAACAGTGATTTCGGGGCCTCCCGAGAGGGCTTTTTCCTGGGCCATTCCGCTGAATGCCGCGAAGAGTACCACTGCGAAGGAGAGAACGAGATTTTTCATTTTTCTGCGGTTTTTATTTTATCTGAACGTGAAATTAAGCCGAAAGTCGCGGGGTTCCGGGACCTTAACAAAAGTTTAACGGTTGGCCCCCGCAGTTGCGGTAAGCCGTTGCAAAGGCCATGCCGGCCCGATTTTTCCGGAAAGGAGAGCCGCAGGCACCTTACTCCCCCGTGCGGAGCAAGCGCCCGAAGCCGGAAATGCCCAGGGAGAGATTTACGGAAGTGCCTCGGAGCCCGTCCTCAAAACGGGCGGGAGCGAGAAAGGCCCGAAACCTGACGGAAAATTCAGATTTCTCCTTCACCCCTCCGGCAAGGGCAAAGGGACTCGGGATGAGCCTGAGGGAGCGCGACAGCTTGTAATCCAGGGTGAACCCGCACATGAGGTTGAAATCGACCACGGCGGAGGCTGCCTCGTTGTCATTGCCCGCAGGAGGGGAAAACTCGGAAATTCCCAAGCCGGCGGAGGGGGTGAGGCGCCAGCGCGGACGGTCGATCAGGATGTACCCGGCGGTGAGTTCGATCAGGGCAAAATTGAGGCGCTCGTCCGCTGCGGTCTGCGGTCCGAAGTCCAAATCCCTTCGCGCAGCCGGACGGTAAATTGTTCCGCCCACGTTCAGCATGAAGCGCCGAAAAGCCATATCAAAACCGAAACTGAACCCCAAGCCGGGACGAAACTGCTCATTGAGTCCCCCGAGAAATGTGACGCCCGCCAAGCCTGCATGTATGCCGTACCCGAAGTTGCGCTCCCGAATTTCCGGAAAGGGATCCGGATCCGTCCCTTCGAGGCGTTCGGCTACGCGCTGCTCCCAAAAATCCACGGCATCCTTGGCCGTGCCGTAGCCGGCATCTTCCTTGAACTGCCGCAGATCGCCCTCGAGGGAATCGTAGTGGTACTTGAAAATCGCTTCGGCCTGAAGCGGCGACTGCGCCTCGTACAGTGCTTCCTGCAGGGACCTGCGGTACCACTCGGTGATGTCGAAGATGACCTGATTGTACCGCAGCAAGAGATCGGTGCGGCGCTCCGGATCGGCAAATGACAGCCGTGCGTCCATATAGGCCACCGCCACCGGGCGAATCAACCTTTCGATGCCCTCTTTTTGCTTTTCCGTGCGGTAACCGAGAAAAAATTTGAAGCCCGTAGCGCGCTCTCCGCCTTTCCTTTCGGAAAAATCAGCCCATGTGAGCTTCCCGTCCGACCAATCGCGGCGGTACTCCTGCGCCGCTACCCTGCATGCACAAGAACAGAACAGGAGGGCTGCCGCACATACCGTCAGGAAGAAATTGCGGTTGAATTTCACGGCGTCAAAAAGGGACCATGTGAAGTTCCGATTTTTCTGAGTGCATTCAAGAAAAGTATCCAAGCCTTCAAAGTTTGGCTCGAAAATATTGATATTTAAAGCAAAATACTTACATTAAACGGCATTTTTGCACCGGCGGTGCTCGCCGCCGCCTGCTGACCAATCAAACCAAACCCGCTGCGATCATGCGCTGCGTACTGCTTTCCGACTGTGACCTCCGCCCCGAAAACGGGCGCAAAAACTCCTTTGCCATGAAAAAAATTCTCTCGCGCGCGCTGCTCTGCGCCGCGGCGGGGCTGCTCTGCGTGCACATTGCCTCCGCCCAGCACAGCCTCATCCTCTCCGTTGACCAACCCGAATCTCCGCTCACCGTTGATGCCGGTGCCGACTTCCGATTTGACGGCACTGCCGTGAGACTCGGCGGCGAGCCCGCAGCACGGGGCGGCTACGGCGATTACACCTACCGATGGGAACCTGCCGAATACCTCGACGACCCCGCGGCACCCAATCCCACGGTGACCCGGCTCGAGGGTTCCGTGACCTTTGTGCTCACGGTGCGCGATGCTCAGGGTCTCTGCGAAAAGCGGGACGAAGTACACGCCGAATTCTCCGCCGGTTCCGCAGGCTTACCCGCCCCGGAAGTCACGGCCTTTCCCAACCCCTTTTCCGATGCCGTCACCTTCGCGAGCAATGTGCAGATGCAGGCGGTGACCGTCACCGACATGACCGGCAAACACATCGCGCAGGAAGGAATCAGTCAATCAGAAAACTTTCGCTTCAATACCGGCCTTATGGCGCCGGGACTCTACCTGTTTTCTATCCGCTTCACCGACGGGAGCACAATTGTAAAGAAGCTATGCAAAATTCACTGAAATCCGCACTCCTCGCCGCACTGCTCCTCTGCGCAACGGCCATCAGTGCCCAGACCGACGAACCGCAAATCATCTGTGCGGGAGAAACACTGCAACTCAAATCATCGCCCGAGAATTGGGGGGAAGTCTCATGGGAGTTTTCAACCGACGGCAAACTGTGGGAATCCATCGGTTTTTCCGGAAAGGAAACCATCCGACCCGAACGCACGGGCTACTACCGCCTCAAAGCCTACGACGCTTCCTGCGACGAAACCTATTACTCACCCGAGGTTTTCGCTGATGTACGCGATACCGTCGAAGCACTTGAAGTGCACAGTTACCACGCGGGGTACGACTTCTTCAACGAAAGTTCGATGCGCTTTGCCGTGCGGCTGAAGGAAAACGCCGAAGCCTTCGGCGTGACCGACGCAGAGGCCGAGGACTTGGCATTTGTCGTGAACGGGGTGATCTACACCCCCGATGCCGACGGCTCCGTCACCCTGACCGGTGTCGCGGAAGATTTTGAGATCTACGCCACCGCCCGTTTGGGAGCGCATTGCGCCGTCTCCTCCCCGCTTCGGTATGAACGCATCAGCCGCAATGACCGTCTGCGCGCCGATTGGAAGCTTGCGCTCTCAGAAATGTACACGGCATGGCACAATTCGCAATCAGAATTCGACCTCGGTTCCGGTGCTTTTGCAGAAGGAGACTTCACTCACTATGAAAGCCGCGAGAGCCTCCGCGCAGAAGCAGAAAAGTTTTCCGCTGAGAAGAAAGGATCCGCGGAACACTCCTATCAGGATTTTGAACGTGCCGCCGCTTCCGGACCGAACTCCGACCAAAGCCCGAGATCATCAGCATCGGTACCTTGTGCGAACCCCTACCCGCAGGTAGTCGGGTTGGAATCATCGGTTTCGACAGACGAAGCTTTCAGCATCACACTCAGCTGGGAAGGCATTTCCGGCTCCCTGGGCTGCAGGATGGCATGGAAACCGGAAGGCACTGACGACTGGTCTTTTCTCACCGTAGCCCAACCCGGCATCGACACGTACACCCTGACCAATGAAAATGTACTGCTCAGCACTGCTTACGTCTGGAAAGTGCGGTGCGGATGCGCCACGAATCCTTCCGTTGCGGGACCTTGGTCAGACACTGATACTTTTGAAACCCCACAGATCCCTTCTTGTGAAGAAGAACCGCTGCCCGGATCGGAGAATTTGAATGCAGTCGTCTTGTCTGATTCATCAGGGGTGAGCCTGAGCTGGGATGCCCCGGAAGGAAGTGCGGGGTGCAGGGTGCAATACGCCGTTAGAGACGCTGTGGTAGGATACAACGAGGATGTGGTCGGGTACGGCGTTGACACCGCTTTCATTCCCGCTTCTAAATTGATACAAAACGAGGAATACCGCTGGCGGGTAAGGTGCGGATGTCCGCTGCCGCTGAGTACAGAAATTCTCATGGGAGAACACAGCGCATGGGATTACTTCGAAACGGGAAGTATGGGCAATGACATGAGCATGTACCCCGAAGGAACGCAGCACTGCAACCCCGGAGGTACCCAAGTAGTGGAAGTACTCAATCCCGGTACGGGTCAGATCTGGATGGACCGAAATTTGGGTGCCGCCCGAAAAGCCAACAGCGTGGCTGACGAACAGGGTGTGGGCGACCTCTACCAATGGGGACGCTTCAGTGACGGGCATCAGTGCAGGAATTCAACCCTCATTTCAACACTTGCCGACACCCCGGTCCCGGACCACGGCGACTTCATCGTATCTCCGGGAAATACGGACTGGTTGAGCACCCCAAACGATGATTTATGGCAAGGGGCAGACGGGGTAAACAACCCGTGCCCGGACGGATTTCGGCTGCCCACGCAGGCCGAATTCGCTGCCGATGTGGCAACTTGGCCCAATGCGTTTCACGCAAACTCCCAAGCCATCAACGCTGTATTGAGGCTTCCCTCCGGAGGCTTTCGCAACACGACTATTACCCCCGGTTACAGGGAGGATTTATGGTATAATACAAGGACTTATTACTTGGACTATTACACCTCCACCTTAGGCGATGACGGACGTCCCGTTCGACTGTATGTGTTTACCGAGTGGTTTTTCGATTTCGGCGGACTTTTTGACGTTCTGAGTACATATCTTACGGGCGATAGGAGGACAGGAAGGTCTGTGCGATGCATCAAAGACGGCACCCAAGCAGGAGGTACCGTTGACAGCCTTGCATGCGGCGACGCCGTGAATACCGGCGTCCTCCTTGCCGGGACAGCTGCCGACGGCGTGATGAGCGAAATCCCCTATTCGGGCGGCAACGGCAACGTGTATTTCGGACAACAGGTGGCCTCCACGGGAATTACCGGGCTCACAGCCACATTGGGACCGGGGAATTTCAGCAACGGCGATGGTACCTTGACATATACCGTCACCGGCATGCCTTCCGGAATCGGAACCGCTTCCTTCGCATTGGATATCGGAGGACAAACATGCACGCTCACCCGAGAAGTGATATTCGGGGAAGGCAGCATCAACAGCCTTGATTGCGAAAACACCGCAAATACGGGATCCCTGAGCCCGAGTCAGCCGGCAAGCGGTGTAAGCACCACGGTTCCTTACGGCTGGGGGAACGGCGATGCCCACGACGGACAGGAAGTGGCCTCTACCGGAGTGCTCGGCCTCACCGCGACCTTGGCGCCCGGAAACTTTAACGAAGGGCCGGGGTCGCTCACTTACACCATCTCGGGCACGCCCGAATTCTGCGGGACGGCTTCCTTCGCCCTGGATATCGGCGGCCAAAGCTGTGTGGTCACAAGGTGGGTACAAATTGTCGAAGGCAGCATTAACGGCCTGCTGTGTCAGGATGCAGAGCACTTCGGCGCCTTGTCGGAGGGCGTGCCTTCAAATGAAGTGAGCAGTGCTGTTCCGTATACGGGGGGCAACGGCGGTTGTCACCTCGGCGAGTCCGTCCAATCTACAGGGGTCACCGGACTCACCGCTGAGTTGGATGCCGGAACATTTGATATCGGTGCGGGAACCCTCATTTACAATATCACAGGTACACCCCAAGAAAGCGGAACGGCATCCTTTGCATTGAACATCGGCGGGCAAGCTTGCGTGCTGTCCTTGTCGGTAATCTCGATGCCTCAGCCAAATTATCCTTCCGGCACCGTGCACTGCATCCCGGGAGGGGCTCAGATCGTAGATGTGGTCAACCCTACAACCGGTACAACCTGGATGGACCGCAACCTCGGCGCCTCTCAAGCAGCCACCGCCTCCAACGACCCCGCCGCCTACGGCGACCTCTACCAATGGGGTAGGTTCAGCGACGGGCATCAGTGCAGAAACAGTGAGACCACGAATACCAATGCCACCACCGTCGCACCCAACCAAGGGAACAGCTGGGATGGGAAGTTTATACTTGAACCTTCGTCGCCATGGGACTGGCTCAGCTCTCAAGCTAACAACCTTTGGCAAGGCGTAAACGGCATCAACAACCCCTGCCCGCAAGGCTACCGCATACCTTC
>PXBH01000213.1 GCA_003565555.1 Cryomorphaceae bacterium
CCCCTTGGGAGGGTGTGTAGGTTGCGTCGAGGGTATTGGAGTTGGGATCGAAGGTGCCGTTCCCTCCGCTCCACGAACCGCCCGAGGCCACCGTCACCGAACCGTCGAGGGTGATGACGGGATTGTTGGCACAAAGCTCCCCGCCCGCACCGGCATCCACCTCGGGGGCCGGCGTAATGGTGATGGTCATTGTATCGCTTTCCGGGAGACAGTTGCCGTTGTCCGTGCTTGTCAGCGTCAGGGTAGTTGAGCCGGCAGCAATTTCAGCTGCGGATGGGGTGTAGGTGGCTCCCAAAGAGGTGTTTGCCGGATCAAAGGTTCCGCTTCCGCCGCTCCAAATGCCTCCTCCCGCACCTGTTATACTACCGTTCAGATTTACCTGAGGGCTGTTGGCACAAACGGTTACGTCCGGACCTGCGTTGACGGTAGGAGCGGGTGTGAATGTGATTGTTACAAAGTCTTCAACGGGATTGCAATTTCCGTTACCGGTCGAAGTAAGCGTCAGGATAAGTGAGCCGCTTGCTATTTCGGTTGCGGTGGGATTGTAAAGTGCGCTCAGGTTGTTGGCATTGGGAAAGAAGGTGCCGTTGCCGCCCGACCACTGCCCGCCTCCCGCTACGTCCACATTTCCGGAAAGGGAAACCTGCGGATTATTGGAGCAAACGGAGATAGGGGTGCCCGCATCCACCACAGGTGAGGGTGTAAAAGTGATGTTGATTTGGTCCGTGACCGGGGAGCAATTTCCGTTGTCGGTAGTGGTCAGGGTGAGGGTGAGGCTACCGCTGTTAATTTCAGAGGTTGTCGGAGAATAAGTTCCGGACAGGCTGTTCGGGCCGTCACTGTAATTTCCCAGACCGCCGGACCACTGCGCTCCGCCGGCTACGGAAACGACTCCGTCGAGCAGGACGTCGGCATTGTTGGCGCAGAGTATTTGATCAGGGCCTGCATTGGCTGTAGGGGCAGGGGTGAAGGTGACCGTCACTTGGTCGCTCACGGCCGAGCAATTCCCGTTGGCCGTAGATGTAAGTGTAAGGTTCACCGAACCGTTGGAAATTTCTGCTGCTGTAGGGGTGTAAACGGCGCCGAGGGCGGTGTTGTCCGGCGAAAAGGAGCCGCTTCCGCCTGACCACTGTGCTCCGCCGGCCACGGTCACGGCACCGTTGAGCTGGGTAGCTGCATTGTTGCTGCATGAGAAAAGCTCGGGTCCCGCATCCACGGTCGGTGCGGGTGTGAAAGTGAAGGTGACTTCATCCTCCACGGGGTTGCAGTTTGCATTGTCCAGTGAGGTCAGTATGAGGGTAACCGACCCGGAAGCAATTTCGGCGGGCGTGGGGTTGTAGGTGGCATTGAGTGTGGTGGTATTCGGGACAAAAGTTCCCGCTCCGCCGCTCCAGAGGCCGAAGGTGGCACCGGACAGTGACCCGTCTAAGCTGATAGCGGGGTTGTTTTCGCAGATATTTGAATCTGCTCCGGCATCAACCACGGGAGGATTGGTGAAGGAAAAGGTGACCTGATCACTTTCGGCATTGCAGTCTCCGTTGCCCGTTGTTGTAAGGGTGAGGGTGATTCCGCCCAAGAGGAGTTCACCCGGTGTAGGCGTGTACACGGCATCAAGGGTTTCCGGGTCGGGATCAAAAGTGCCCGAGCCTCCGCTCCAAATTCCGCCCGTGGCTACGGAAACGGATCCGTTGAGTTGGATGTCCGCATTGTTGCGGCAAATGCTTTGGTCGCCTCCGGCATCGGCAGTCGGTGCGGGGCTGAAAAAGAGGGTCACTTCATCGCTTACCTCAGAACAGCCGCCGTTGTCAATCGATGTGAGGGTAAGCGTGACGGAGCCGTTTGCAATTTCCAAAGGAGAGGGCGTGTATGTGGCCGTCAGCGATTGGCTTGAAGGAGTGAAAACGCCGGCACCGCCTGACCATTGTCCGCCGCCGGCTCCCGTTACCGCTCCTGCGAGGGTGACGTTGGCATTGTTCGCGCAAACGGTTTGGTCGGGTCCGGCATCCGCTGTCGGGGCGGGTCCCCAAGTGATCAGAACACTGTCTTGTTCCGCGAAGCAATTTCCGTTGCCCGTGGTGGTCAGCACCAGCCACAAGCTATCATTGGCCACCTCAGCGGGGGTGGGGGTATAAGTGGCCCCCAGAATTGCGGGGCTGGGACTGAATGTTCCCGCTCCGCCGCTCCAGAGTCCGCCTGTGGCAATATCCACAAACCCGTCAAGGCTTATTTGGGTGTTGTTTTCACAGGCCTCGATCTCCGTGCCGGCATCTACGATAGGGGCCGGATTGTAATTCACGGTCACTTGATCAGATACGGGAAAGCAATTGCTCACGGAAGTAAGGGTCAAAGCCACGGTTCCGCTGCTCAAATCGGCGAGGCTGGGCTCGTAAACGGCATCGAGGGTAAATTCATCCGGGATAAAGACACCTGTTCCGTTGGTGCTCCACACCCCTTGCACGGCACCGCCGCTTACGGCTCCGTCGAGCTGGGTGGTGCGGTTGGCACATACACTCAGGTCCGGTCCGGCATCTACAACGATGGGGGCTGAAAACTCTGAAAAATAGCCGTAGCGGCAGCCCGAACTGGCCCCTCCGTTGATCAGTCCCAGCGCAAAGGGCTCTGCCGAATTGGTCAATAAATTTGCCGTCCCTTGCGGAATGGTACCGGTTCCGAAGGATATGCGCGCCCCCAACCAGGCATTGTCCGTTCCCGGTACGGGATCAAAATCGGCACCGGTAATGGCCGTCGCATCTCCGTTCAGTTCGAAGGAGTCTTCCGCGCCGGCAGGAACCAAGATATTGAGAAAGAAGCTTTCAGTAGTGGAGCGGGTAAAGCTCACCTGCTCAGATCCCGCACAAGCGAGGGGCGGGAGCAGTGCCATACCGGATTCGCATCCGAATCCGCTCACATGGATCAGGTAGAAATCTTTGTTCCCGGTAATGTAAGTCCGCTGATCGGTATCGGTGAGCTCGATGGCCCGGGTTTGTCCCGCAAACATGGGCGCACCGTCGGGAGTACCGTTTATACTCAACTGGGTATTGTTTTGCGTGGCTACGGCAAAGGCCCATTCATTGATCGTATTGTTGAGCCCGCCTCGGAGCACGATGTATTCGTTTCCGATGATCTCGATCGGTACAATCTGATCACCCTGTACGTCGCGACAGCCCGCACCGGTGGGCTGCACGGAGTCGTCCTTTACGGAAACAGAAATATCCTTGTCGGACAGTACGATGCTTCCCGTAGGATTGTTCTGCGGATTGGTGGGGTCGGTTACTGAGGCGCTGTAAGTCTGCCCCTCATTGAGGGTGATCGTAAAGGATTGAAATGCATTTTGGCCCCCGTCGAGGTCGGATGTCGGGAAGATGAGCACGGTGGTATTGTCTTCAGTCGCCACAATGTCAAAGCTTGTATACGCCGTCGGGGTGTAGTTGCCGTTGTTCCAAATATTTTGCAGCGGAACGAAAAATTCTTGACCCAGACCTGTATTTCCCTTCAGTGCCCATATGTCGGGATTATTCGGTGTGCTGATTTCGTAAATGGCTGTAATTTCGGTGTCAGACGAAATTTTGAGCCCTGTGTTGAGCACCGTATTGGCCGGGCTTGTCACGATATCAGAGGTCAGATCGGTAATGTCTTCAGAAACCGATGAATTTGCGGGAAGGCTCAGCGTAATCGGTACGCCCCCATTGAATCCGGGATTGGCCGGCTGCGTGATTGTTACGACTGCCGGTTCATCGCCGCTCGACAGGCGAAGCCAAATCGGACTTCCCCCGATCAGATCGGAATCACCTCCCAGTCCGTGCCCATATGTGACCTGGGGCGGGGCGAGCCAAAATTCGGTACTCGTCTGTCCGAGCAAGACGCTGTGAACGGATGAAAAAACGAATACAGAAAGAAATGCAGCGGAAAAAATAAATGAGGCGCGCTGCCGCCCGTTGGTAATGAATGGTTTCATCGGTTCCCTGTAAGCAGAATTTATATCTCTGAAATTAAGGGGACAGATGGCTGCGCAGGCAGCGGGGAAGCCGAGTTTTAGAGGGCCTTATGTTGAAAACCCCGGTAAAAGGTGCTGTTTATCCGCTGTTAAGCAAGGGAAAAATCCGATCAAAACACAGATTGATTCAGTTGGCGGGCTTAATTCTTCGGTTGGTCGAAGTCGGCACCCGATCAGTGTGTCTTCGTAAAATCGGCGGGAACGGTCAAAATAATGTCACCGGTGTCCTTCCGGGATTCATCAAATTCGAGGGTACTTTCACTGAATATTTTTACCGTAACGATGTTCAGGTCGGGCTCGCTTTGCTTCAGGTACCAATAAATGCCCCCGTAATCCGCGGAGTGAAAGTCGCCGTTGAAGTGCAAAAATGTTTGTTCGTCGCCGAGGTTGCGCAGAATGCCTTCCGCCATGGCTGCGTCCTTCAGGGCCTGCGCCGCCACAAAGTTGTCAGCGCTGAAGCGCGCGCCGTGGCCGCTCATCATCTCCATCATCGCCGAATATCCGGGAGTCTCGAGGGAGACCTGAAGCGGCAGCCGCGGCAGGAAGACTTTGGATGCTGCAGGAAGGTGCGCTAAGGTATCCGCACCTTCGCGTGCCGTGAGGGAAGCATAGCGGCGGGGTACATTCGTGGCCGCAAAGGAAATACCGTTGGCTTTGGCAAATTCCACCAAGGGTTTGTAATCGGTTTTGTAATTGGGCCAAAGCCGGGCCTGGTCCTCAAAGACCTTATCGGTCATCAGCCCTGCAAGGTATTCATCGAGTAAGATTTGGTTGTCCGATTCGAACATTTCTCCGCCCATTACGAGGTCTGTTTTCTCCGACAGAGCCATGGCGGTGCGCAACTGTATCCAGTGGATCAGGGCGTGGTCGTGAAATTCGCCGAAGAGCACCACATCTGCTTCAGCCATGCGGTCCGTGGCTTCTGCGAAGGTCAGTGCACTCCCTGCTTTGTCGTAAAGCCTGAAGACCTCTAATTCCTGAGCTGAGAGCGCGGTAAGGGTGAAAGTGAAAGCGGATAAAAGGACAGTGATTCTTAGGGCGTGCATCATGTGGGTGGCTATTGTTCGCGACCGCTATTTTACGATAATTTAATCGAAGCGGTGGCCCGAAACGGCTGCAACTTTCTATTTTTGGCGGAATATGAAAATTCTGGTCATCGGAAAATCGGGTCAACTCGCGCGTTCATTGGATGCGCTGAAAGAAGGCCGCGAGCTTACTTTCCTCTCTCGGGCTGAGGCGGATCTTTCCTTTCCGGAAAAAACGGAAGAAGCACTGCGCAGCAAGGAGTTTGACGTACTGGTGAACGCCGCGGCCTACACCGCCGTGGATGCTGCCGAAACGGACCGTGAAGCAGCAGAAGCCGTCAATGCCGCAGCCCCGGGCCTACTTGCGCAGATCTGCGCAGAGCGCGGGGCCTTGATGATTCACATTTCCACGGATTACGTGTACGACGGATCGGCCTCGCTTCCCCTCAGCGAAGATGCGCCCGTGGCGCCCTGCGGGGTGTACGGGGCCACCAAGGCCGCCGGAGAGCTAGCCGTCCGCGCGTCCGGTGCTCAACACTTGATTCTGCGCACCTCGTGGCTCTACAATGCCGAGGGCAAAAACTTTGTGAACACCATGCTGAGGCTCGGAGAAACCCGCAGTTCACTGCGCGTGGTTTTTGACCAAATCGGCTGCCCTACCTACAGTGTCGATTTGGCCGAAGCCGTGTACGCCCTGATCGATGCATACGCCGAGCGGGGCGCTGAAGACTTCCCATTGGGCACCTACAACTTTGCCAATGAGGGCGTGGCATCTTGGTACGATTTGGCCTGTGCAGTCTTTGAAATGAGCGGAATGCAGCGCGAAGTGGTGCCCGTCAGGTCGTCCGAATTTCCGTCCCCCGCAAAGCGGCCGGCTTACAGCGTGACGGACAAGGCCAAAATAAAAGATACATTTGGGATTAAAATCAGGCATTGGCGCAAAGCACTCCGCGACTGCCTCGCCGAAAAAAAATTGAAATCGACATGAGCAAAACGCTCTTGGTAACCGGCGGCGCCGGCTTTATCGGCGCCAATTTTATACGCTTCGTGCAAGAAGCACACCCCGAGGTCGGCATCGTCAACCTCGACCTCTTGACCTACGCGGGTCGGGAAGAAAACATGGCCGGATTTGAAGACCGTGAGAACTACACCTTCGTAAAAGGCGATATCTGCGACCGCGCATTGGTCGAGGCCCTTTTCGGGAAATATGACTTTGCAGGTGTGATCCATTTCGCCGCAGAATCGCATGTGGACAACAGCATTGCCGGACCCGAAGCCTTTATCCGCACCAATGTGCACGGCACCTTCACCTTGCTGGATGTGGCGCGGAAGCATTGGACAGACGGCCCCTTCGCACCGAAAGCGGGCTGTGAGAATTGCCGTTTTCTCCACATCAGTACTGACGAAGTCTACGGAAGCCTCGGCGATACAGGCCTTTTTACGGAAAGTACGCCCTATGCACCCAACAGCCCGTACAGCGCCAGCAAGGCCGCGAGTGATATGATCGTGCGCAGCTACTTTCACACCTACGGCATGAATGTGGTCACCACCAATTGCTCCAACAATTACGGCCCCCTGCAGCACGATGAAAAGCTCATTCCCACCATCATCCGCAATGCGCTGCACGGCAAGCCTATCCCCATCTACGGCGACGGTCTCAACGTGCGCGACTGGCTCTATGTGAGCGACCACTGCAAGGGCATTTGGCTGGCTTTCGAAAAAGGCAGGGCCGGTGAGACCTACAATATCGGCGGGCGTAACGAGCGGCAAAACTTGTACATTGCGGAGACGATTTGCGAGATCATTGACCGAAAAAAGCCAAAACCGGAAGGCAGCCGAAAAGACCTGATCACCTTTGTGACCGACCGGCCGGGCCACGACCGGCGCTACGCCATCGACGCCTCAAAGATTGAACATGAACTCGACTGGAAAGCAGAGGAAAATTTCGAATCGGGCATCGAAAAAACCATTGACCACTACATCAACCTTTACGCATAGATCCATGGAACCACAAGTACTTGAAAGAGCCGAAAAATGGCTCGGCCCGGCATACGACGAAGAGACCCGCACCGAGATCCGGCGGATGATCGACGAAGATCCCAAAGCACTCGAAGATGCCTTCTACAAAGACCTCGACTTCGGCACCGGCGGCCTGCGCGGTGTGATGGGGCCCGGCACCAACCGCATGAATGTGTACACCGTCGGCATGGCCACCCAAGGTCTGGCCAATTACATCAACGCCCAAGTGAAATCGGGCAAGAAAGCGGTGGCCATCGCCCACGACTGCCGCAACAACAGCCACGTCTTTGCCCGCCGTGCGGCCGAGGTATTGGCAGCAAACGGCATTGAAGTGTACCTTTTTCCCGAATTGCGCCCCACCCCGGTACTCTCATTTGCCGCAAGGCACTACGAATGCACCTCCGGGATCGTGGTCACTGCCTCGCACAACCCGCCCGAGTACAACGGGTACAAGGTGTACTGGGACGACGGGGCGCAGATTGTTCCCCCGCACGACAAGGGCATCATCGCCGAGGTGCGCAAGGTGACCTCGCCCGATCAGGTGGCCGAAGGGGCCGATGAGGAGCTGATCCACATCATCGGCGAAGACCTCGACGAAATATACCAAACAGCACTCCTCAAGGAATGTATCCACCTTGATGCGGTGAGGGCGGAAACCGAAATGCCCATCGGGTACACCAACCTCCACGGCGCCTCGGTAACCCACATTCCTGCCTTTCTGGAGCGTATGGGATTCACCAATGTGCATTCGGTGGCCTCGCAGGAGAAACCGGACGGCAACTTTCCGACCGTAGTATCGCCCAACCCCGAAGAGCGCGCGGCCATGGACGAGGTGCTCAAGCTGGGGAAATCTATCGATGCCGAGATCGTGTTGGGGTCTGACCCGGACTGCGACCGCGTGGGCATCGGCGTAAAAAATTTCGCCGGTGAGCTCGAATTGCTCAACGGAAA